>JAYEHB010000105.1:0-2457 GCA_034659375.1 Thermodesulfobacteriota bacterium | reverse complement strand
GAAGGTCAGAAACTAAATACCGGAGTTGTCTGGAAACTGCCATCTAATGGTAATAAATACGCCCCTACCTACGAGTATGGTAAAAAAATAATTGTATGGGAAATGTAGATTTCTCCCGTTTTGCGGTATGGTATGGTGTACTGACCTGGAGCCCTGTGCCTTGAAGAAAACGATTTTTTTTCATTCGACGTTTACACAATTCAACTTTCACAAAGGTCTGATAAATGAAACCGTCTCAAGACCCGGCACTCTTTCAAACTCTTTAGTGTTTTCTGTTAAAACTGCACAATTATGAACGATTGCTGTCGCAGCTATTATCAAATCATGTGCTCCAATCATTTTCCCTTGTTTGGCTAAAGTTGCAAACAAACCCGCATGAATTCTGGCTTCTTCAGTCTTAAAACTCAGCATAGGTATTTTTGACAATATTAATTCGACAAAAGCTGAACGACGAACTTTTTGTGCTTCTGTTTTTGCATAATGAACACCAACTAATAACTCTGAGGAAGTAATAGTGCTTATATATACGTCTCCATATTTTTCCCATTTTGAAAAATCGATTGGATTGCCGGATCGTTCAAAATGAATAAACACATTGGTGTCAAGCATTAATCCCATTGATTTCGCTCCATGGGAATTTGTTTTCTTATATCAGCTAAATCTTCAGCAAAGGCTTCCGAATCCTCATCAAGTGAAGTAAGTTCATGAAAAAAACGATTCAAATGCTTAACTTTCAAAGGTGATTCAGGAGAAACCGGAGATATTCGAGCGATAACCCTGTTCCCTCGTTCTAATTCGACAATGGTTCCTTGATAAAATACTCGATTCATCAAATCTGAAAATTGACGAACAGCTTGCGTTACACTTATACGTTCCATTTCTACCTCCTTTTTACTATAATCATATAATATGATTATCATACAATCCTTCGTTTTGATTGTAAAGGAGATTTCAATGTTTTCTTTCACGCCTTTTTCAGACCTTATCTATATTGTAACAGAGGTGAAGGAGAATTCACCTTTGAAATCCGGGGGGACACCTTACCTATTTGTTTCTCGTTACATCTTGAAAAGAGAATCGGCGGGTAATTGGGGTCGGGGTAATTGGGGTCGCATCTTTAATCTTGATATTTAATTCCCAAAACACTTGTTCCCCAGTTTTAATGGATAATTGTAATTTACGACATTTTACCGATAACATTGATTTTATTAACTCTCAACAGAATTTATTAGTCATTTGTCAAGATTAAAGATTTGACCCTTCCAACCCGCAGGATTTTTGTTTGTCTTCAAGGCGTGATGACAGGTGCATAGTGAACTATGTACCTGTTATCACAACGTAGAAGACGGGCAAAAAGACAAACAAAATGGGTAGTTATTTTTTTTCCGCCTCCCTTATGTGAGCAGGCCAAATGGGCGGATATTGGATGCTGGCCGAATAGTTACCTTAATTCAGCCAAAAAATCAATAGTGCAAAGGGTGCTGCAACAAAAAAGATCAACACTGCAGAAATCTTAAAAATTAATTCTTTAAGGCGGTCGGCTGCACAATCAATCTCTGCACATCGTCTTTTTTCAGCATCTGCATCATCTGCCTTTTGCCCCCATTTTTTCATTAACCATGAAAACAAAACAACCATAACCATGGCTGCAGGATAAAAAAAGACAAAAATAATGCAAAAAGTAAGAATTAACACCAAAGAAACCATTAATATTTACAAAACTCCATGATTACATTGGCGGCTCTTTTCCGGGCTTCCTTAAATCTTTTGTTTCTGAATCCAGGCTTCCAGTTTAAAGATGATACCTCATCGGAAACAACAAGAAGAGCTGCCACATCTTTTTTTCTGTACTTTGCAACGGAAAAGAGAGCTGAACACTCCATCTCCACTGCAACGGCACCCTTTTCCCGGAAGAATGCTATCTTTTTTGCTGTCTCCCTGTAGATGGCATCTGTTGTCCAGATTTTCCCTTTTTTAAATGAAAGCTCCTGTTTTTCAAGCTCCTCCACCAGATCACGGGTTAAACCTTCAGAAGGCAGGAGAGAGGGAAACTCCTCTTTTGAATCAATATAGTTCCTGGATGTTCCCTCATCTGAAACTGCAGATTCAACAACAATGATATCTCCGGTCTTTACACTTTCTGAAATTGCACCGCACCAGCCAAGAACAACAATCTTGTCACTTCCCTTTGCAATGAGAGATTCCAAAAGCATGGCAGCATAAGGAGATCCCATATAAGGCCCAACAAAAGAAACACCCTGTTCACCATTTAAAACAGTGAAAAGGGTACTCATAAAAAACGATTTGGTATCACCCTTGCCTGCACTGGCCCTGATATATCTGAAATCAGGCTCTGTGCTTATCATGGCAGCCACAGACCCCATGGTGCCATGGGATCTTCTTGCTCCAAAAGGAGATATCAAAGAGTCACTATTCAGGTCCGACAAGGTCGGATAA
>JAYEHB010000104.1:0-2460 GCA_034659375.1 Thermodesulfobacteriota bacterium | reverse complement strand
AACGGAGGGGTCAGGCTTTTGTTATTTGTGTCGTTATCAAACCTTGAAGATAATTAACCAAAAAAGTCAAGATAATGACAATAACGAAAGCCTGACCCCACCATCAAGTGGCCGAATATAGAACCAAACCCCAAAAATAGATAAGGAGTTGATTAACATGAGTATGGAATGGATGGCGTGGACTAAGGTAACAGCACTGTTTTTCATTGTTATCGGTATCCTGGTCTCCTGCATGACCATGTGGGAGATTATTTCTCCTACTGTGGAACATAAAGGTTTTCTTCCCATGGCAACAACCAGAGGAGACAGGTTTTTTATAGGGCTTCTTGGCAGTGCATATATTCATCTGGCATGGATTGGGGTTACAGAGTTTACTATATGGATAGCCTTTGGTATATCAATATGCTACATGGGACTTATGATGCGGTTTGGGTAATGATTTATAGTTCATATCAAATGGATTGATACCATTTCTTATATATATGAGGAAAGAAGAGTCTCTTTTCATCTGAGACAAGCCATAGTTTTTTTAATTCTTATTTTCGTGTTTTTTGGCAAAAGAATTAAGAAACCGGTTTGCGTGTGACCTTTAGGTTAGATTCTGGCTTGTCCAGGTTAGGTCTTAATGGGGTTCCGACTTGTCTTGCCGGAACATCTATGTATGGTCAATTATATTAACAATGTTTTACAAGGAGGAGTTGTGTGATGAAAAAAATTGGTTCAATTGCATTAATGCTGGCCGGAGTTCTTATTTTTTGTTCCAGTGCTTTTGCAGGCATTGATGCAGCAAAAAAATGGGTTGATGAAGAATTCCAGCCTTCATCTCTTTCCAAGGCAGATCAGATAAAGGAGATGGAGTGGTTTATCAAGGCGGCAGAGCCTTTTAAGGGCATGGAGATCAATGTTGTTTCCGAGACCATTGCCACACATGAGTATGAATCTAAAACTCTTGCAAAGGCATTTACGGAAATTACCGGCATTAAAATTACCCATGATCTTATCCAGGAGGGTGATGTCATTGAAAAACTGCAGACCCAGATGCAGTCAAACAGGAATATCTATGATGCCTATGTCAATGATTCAGATCTCATTGGAACACATTACAGATATGGTCAGGTTGTGCCGCTTTCTGATTTCATGGTAAAAGAGGGTAAAGATGTAACTCTGCCAACTTTGGATGTTGATGATTTTATTGGTAAATCATTTACAACTGCTCCTGATGGAAAGTTTTATCAGCTTCCTGATCAGCAGTTTGCCAACCTTTACTGGTTCAGATATGACTGGTTCCAGAGACCTGAACTAAGAGAAAAATTTAAAAAAATATACGGATACGAGCTTGGTGTTCCTGTAAACTGGTCAGCATATGAGGATATTGCAGACTTTTTTACAAACAAGGTAAAAAATCTTGACGGTAAACGTATTTACGGTCACATGGATTATGGAAAAAAAGATCCTTCCCTTGGATGGCGTTTTACAGATGCATGGCTCTCCATGGCCGGAGCCGGTGATGCAGGAATTCCCAATGGAACTCCTGTTGACGAATGGGGCATCAGGGTTGACAAGACAGGTGTAAATCCTGTTGGGTCAAGCGTAGCCCGGGGCGGAGCAACCAATGGTCCTGCTGCTGTTTATGCATTGACAAAGTATATTGACTGGTTAAAAGCCTATGCACCACCAGAGGCTGCCGGCATGACCTTTTCAGAATCCGGTCCTGTTCCTGCCCAGGGTCATATTGCCCAGCAAATTTTCTGGTACACAGCATTTACAGCAGATATGGCAAAACCTGGACTGCCTGTTGTTAACGAGGATGGAACTCCCAAATGGCGTATGGCTCCATCCCCCCACGGTCCATACTGGAGCGAAGGTATGAAGCTTGGTTATCAGGATGCAGGTTCCTGGACTCTTCTTAATTCAACTCCCCTGAAAAGAAGAAAAGCTGCATGGCTCTATGCTCAGTTTACAGTTTCCAAGAGTGTATCTTTAAAAAAGACACTTGTTGGTCTTACACCAATTCGTGAATCAGATCTTCAGACCCAGGCCATGACCGATGCTGCACCATACCTTGGTGGTCTTGTTGAATTTTACAGAAGCCCTGCAAGGGTTGCCTGGACACCAACGGGAACAAATGTTCCTGATTATCCAAAACTTGCACAGTTGTGGTGGCAGAACGTGGCTGAAGCTGTAACAGGAGAGAAGACTCCCCAGGAAGCAATGGATCGTCTTGCAGAACAGCAGGACAAGGTTCTTTACCGTCTTGAGAGAGCTAAGGTTCAGGGTAACAAGGGACCTGTTCTTAATGAGAAAAAAGATCCTTCATACTGGCTGAACAAGCCAGGGTCTCCCAAGGCAAAAGTTGCCAATGAAAAGCCCCGGGGCAAGACCATCGCCTATGACAGTCTGCTTAAGGCATGGAAAGAGGGCAGGGTTAAATAGTAATTTTGATACCATAAGATAAGAGAA
>JAYEHB010000103.1:0-2462 GCA_034659375.1 Thermodesulfobacteriota bacterium | reverse complement strand
TCAGCGAGTTTTTCTATCAGTTTTTTCATTATTAAGGAGCTTAGAAGTTCTGAAGGATTTGGAGGAACCGGGCCTGAAGTTATTATATCAAGATTTTTAACAGGCCCCTTTTGAATAAGATCTTTTTTTGTAATACCGGCAAGCAGAGAACTTAATCCGGTTGAATTCTTACAACCTGTGTACTTGTGCTGAACAGGCCGTCTCATATCTGCATCAATTATAATCGTTTTCTTACCTGCTCTGGCAACGACAGTGGCGAGACATGCACATATGGATGATTTGCCTTCTCCTGGAGACATGCTTGTGATAAGCAGTGACCGGGGATGCCCCTTTGCAGACGAGAGAAAAATTGAAGTTCTCAGGCTTGTAAAATTTTCTGCAAAAATTGAACTGCTTTCCCTTAAAATATTGTCAACTATTGACTCTTTTTTATCCTTGAAAAGGCCAATGGTTCCAATTACGGGGATATCGATTCTCTCTTCAATATCTTCCGGGCTCTTTACTGTGTTATCAAGATATTCAAAGAAAAAGGCCAGCCCAATACCTCCAAAAAGCCCTAGAATAACAGCAAGAAGAACATTCCTTTTTTTTCTCGGTTTTACAGGAAACTTCGGCAGGGCTGCATCTTCAAGAACCCACACATTAACTGTCTGGTTCTCTTCTGTAATCCCCTTTTCCTTTAATTTAGTTACAAGGGCATTATAGAGGTATTTGTTAGTTTCAACTTCTCTTTTCAATATTCCCTGCTGAATATATTTTTCATTAAGGTTGGCAGCCTCAAATCTTGTATCCTGGAGCAGTGCTCTTAAATTATTTTCATTGGATTTAGCAAGCTGATACCTGTTTTTGATTGTCTCTACGGCCTTTTGTATCTCCTGCTTTTTTTTCCTTTTCAACCCTTTTAATTCATCTTTTGCAGATATCATTACAGGATGCTTTCTGCCGTATTTTTTGGAAAGCTCTGAGATTTTCTGTTCAGCTGTGAGAATCTGTTTTTTAATGGAAGAAACAGAAGCATTCAAAGCCAGGGCAGGAATTGTCTCCAGGGCAGAAATTTTTATATTTTTTATCTGTTTATAGGCTGCACTGAGTTCCTCTCTTTCTGTTTCAGATTTAGTAAGCCGGCTGCTCAATTCTGAAAGCCTTTCAGGAAGAACAGTCATTTTATTTTCTATGGTTACAATATCATTATCTCTATTATATTTATTCAGAGCCTTTTCGGAATTTTCCAGCTTTTTTTTCTGGGTATCAGCCTTTTTGGTCATCCACTTAATGCTGTAACCAGATACCTCCATGCGCATATCAAGGAGCTCATAAATATATGCCTGGGCAACCAAATTTACAATTTTCATGGCAAGTGCCGGATTATCTGACATATAGCTGATTTCAACCACTCTTGAGTTTTGTATTGGTTCAACAGATATACCGGCTTTGATTACCATTTCCATTTTTTCAGCTTTTGTAAGGGGAATATCTATCTCTTGTGGAATCTCTTTTTCAATATCATCATGGGATGATAGAAAAAGTTTTTCAATTCCTATCATCTCCTTAAAGGATGAATAGTAATCTTTGCACCAGGCAGCAACAGGGTCGATAAAAGATTTTTTCTCCTCTTTTTTGCTGAAAAAAATTTTATACATTTTTTCAGCATTAAAGCTTTGTACAACTTTTTCAGCAACCGAGGCACTTTTGATTATCTGGTACTGGGTTTCAAGGAATTCAGGATCATAGGGGATATACCTGTAATTTCCAGTCAGAGGACTTGAAGTATTTCTCTCCACCATAACTTTTGTGGAAGCACGATATATGGGAACGGCAGTAAAACTGGCTATAATAACAACGGTGAGAGTTATTATAAAAAAAGTAAACACCGTGCTTTTTCGCTTGTTTATTACTCTAAGGTAATCCCTTAAGTGTATCTCTTTTTCATCCATAAGTATCTATTCTTTATCCATACTTTATCCATACTTTATCCATACTTTATCCATACTTTAGTAACTGATCCATCCACTGTCTGTAATTCGCCCAATTTAGAAGAAACTCTCTGGAACAACAATTACATCATCAGGAAGCACAGGTTCATCCATTTTGACATTTGTAATTATAGTTTTTCTGCCTTTAACGATTCTGATAATTTTCACCTTGTCCCTGGCAGCAATTTTGCTAAACCCCCCGGCCCTTGTGATTGCCTTGATGATTGTAATATCAGATTTAAATTTATATGAATCAGGTTTTTTAATCTCGCCGGCTACATAATAGATATCAGCTTTTGAAATATAGAGACTATCCCCATCTTTTATGGAAATATTAAGAGTTGTATCGCCTTTTTCAATAAGACGCTCAAGATCAATTTCTATCTTATTTTTTTTCTTTTTATCCCTGGCAAGGTTTTTACGTTTTATGGTTGCTCTGTACCCGGCATCAGAGGTCATACCACCTGCCTTTGATATAAATTCAAGTAG
>JAYEHB010000102.1:0-2463 GCA_034659375.1 Thermodesulfobacteriota bacterium | reverse complement strand
TACTCTTTCCATTATCCGGCTATGCACAAAATCTTGTTATAATGACGAATGAATGGACTCCCTATGTTTCATCAAAACTGAAAAACTATGGATTTACAGCTGAAATTATTTCCCAGGCATTTGCTGCAGCAGGAATTAAACCGGTTATTGAGTTTGCTCCATGGTCAAGATGTGAAGCAGGTGTTAAAAACGGTAAAATTTTTGCCGCATTTCCCTATTCCATGAATGAGGATCGTGCAAAATTTGCTCTTTTTTCAAAACCTGTGGGAAATTCAAAAACTCTTTTATTCTATAATTTGAAAAAAAACAGAACAATTAAGTATTCTTCCATTAAAGATCTTAAACCATTTCTCCTTGGTGGTGTCAGGGGGTACTTTTATGAACCGCTGTTTGCAAAGGCTGGTCTCTCTGTGGATTACAGTGAAAATGAAAAGGCATGTTTAAAAAAACTCTTTTATAAAAGGATCGATATTGTACCCGTAAATGAATTTGTGGGCTGTAAAATAATAAATGATCTTTTTCCTGATAAATACGATCTCTTTGCCACGTGCAAAACTGCTTTAAGCATAAACGAGTTACATCTAATGGTTTCAAAAAAATATCCTGATGCAGCCAGAATTCTACAGCAATTCAATAAAGGGTTATCAATAATAATTAATAATGGTCTCTACAACAGGATTTTAGCGAAAAATAAAATTTACGACCAGACAGACTGCTCTTTTTTAAAATAAAAATGGTATATGTATGAAAAAAAAAATTACATTTGATAAAAAAAGTTCCCTTCAGGCAAAGTTTCTGCTGATGCTTCTTCCTGCAGTAGTTGTCTCTTTTTTAATCTTTTCTCTGCTTTTTTCTTTTTTTACCTATAAGGAAAAAAGAGAAACGCTTATTTCAAAACTTGATAACTATGCCCGGTCACAGGCATCAGTCCTGTCAAAACCACTCTGGGAGATTAATTTAAAAGTTGCAAAATCCCAGATTGAAAGTCAACTGCTTGCCTCTGAAATTTCAGGAATATCTGTTAAGGATTTTATTACAGAGACTGTTCTTCACATCGGTCTCCCCAGGAAGAGAGATTCCTTTGATAACTGTGATAACTGTGATAACTGTGATAACTATTTTAAGGTTAAAAAAAAGATAGTGTATAAAACTGTAGACGGGGTACAAAAAAAGATTGGGCAGGTTACTCTGTTTGCATCCAAATCTCAACTTTACATGCCTATTGTAAGAACTTTTCTCCGGGAGACCCTTCTTCTTTTTCTCCTTGTCATTGCTGTTTTATGCAGTGCATTACTGGTCAATAAAAAAATAATCCACAGGCCCCTTTCCAGACTTCTTAAATCAATTCATCAGGCTGACAGGGAAAAGCTGTTAAAAAAAGTCAACTGGTCTTCCAATGATGAATTTGGTGAAGTAATTGGTGCTTATAATAAGCTTGTTGACTCTTTGGACAAATCTGAAAAAGCACTTAAAAAGAGTGAAAAGCGTTTCCGTACCATGGTGGAGACTTCAAAGGACTTGATATGGTCCATGGATATTAATGGTGTATACACCTATGTAAGTCCAAGGGCAAAAGCTCTTCTGGGATATGATCCAAAAGAGCTCATTGGTAAAACAATGTTCAGTATTATGGCAGAGGAGATGGCAGAAAAAATGAAGGAGACTTTAAAAGCCAAAGTCAGATCAAAAACATCAATTACTGGAATAGAGAATCAATATATTCATAAAAATGGTAAAGATGTTCTCCTTGAAATGAATGGAGTACCTGTATTGGATGAGCATGGAGCTGTTTCCGGCTATACAGGTATTGAAAGAGATATTACCCAGCGAAGGCAGATGGTAGATATGATGGTTCAGTCGGGAAAAATGCTTTCAGTTGGCAGCCTTGCTGCTGGAATGGCCCATGAAATCAATAACCCTCTGGCAGGTATGATGCAAAATGCCCAGGTGGTATTTAACCGGCTTTCAATGAATTTGCCGGCTAATGATAAAGCTGCCAGGGAGGCAGGAACTACAATGGCTGCAATAAAGGATTATATGGAAAAACGGAATATTCTTTCTCAGCTTGAGATAATCAATGAGTCAGGGGGCTATGCTGCAAAAATTCTTCAAAATATGCTTTCTTTTGCACAAGAGAGTGTCTCTGGCAGGATTGCCCATGATTTGGCAAGGATTCTTGATAAAACAATAGAGCTTGCTAAGAGTGATTATGACTTAAAAAGCAAATTTGATTTTAAAAAAATTAAATTTAAAAAAAAATATTCTCATGATTTTCCTGTGGTTGTCTGTGATGAGAATAAAATTCAGCAGGCTTTTTTAAATATTCTTAAAAATGGCGCTGAAGCCATGCATGAAGAGAATAAAAAGGAACCTGAATTTATTCTGCGCCTGGCAAAGGATAATGACATGGCCCGCCTGGAGATAGAGGATAATGGTCCTGGAATGGATGAACAAACCTGTAAG
>JAYEHB010000101.1:0-2467 GCA_034659375.1 Thermodesulfobacteriota bacterium | reverse complement strand
TTGACCCCTTTAATTTCAGACATTAAGGAACCAGTTTCAAATAACTTGCCCATTTCAGAATACGCCACCGTTGAAGGATAGTGTCCTCAATTTTTAAAAGGGTATGTTATTTCGGACTCATTACTAAACTCAAATATTCAGCATACTCATGTTCACAAAAAAACGTTTGCTGACGTCTGTTGCCGCACTGTGTGATATGATGGGGTAAACCCGGAGCTACTGCTCTTGCTATTCGTGCCATAAACAAAATGAACCAAAGAGACATCCCCCACACGAAAAAGCATGACACAGGGCATAAGATAAACAAAAGCTGGAAGGGTCTGCAAAGTATCCAAAATAACTTTTTTTGAGGTGATTTGAGTTGTCTCTCAATTAAGGTCGTTTGTTGACAATTCTCTTTATTTCAAATATTATTGAGGACAGAACAAGCCGCTCAACCTGACCCGTAGAACTTAGCCGTTTTTCTGAAGGCTGTTGGCCGGGCAGGTTACCTTAAACGATATGCTTTTAACAATAGCAGTGGTAATAAATATAGATATATAGATATGGGGCAATATAAAGCTATGAAACAAATAGAAAAAACAATTTTAAAAGAGACAAAAGGACTTCCTCCTTACGCTTTGAATGAGATATTGGATTTCATTCAATTTATTAAGGAAAAGAAGATTAAGAAAAAAGGAGTGGATATATTTAAAAACAGTCTAAATCTGGAGTTAAGTTTGCTGGACAAAAAAGAATTAGCCCACTTAGAGGAAGAATTTAAAGATTATAAGGAAATATATCCACATGAAAAATAGTTTTGTAACAGATACAATGGCTTTAGTCTTAAGACTTGAGAAAAGGAAATTAAGCCAAAAGGTTAAAGCCATTTTTGAAAGTGCTGAGAATGGAAATGCAGAGATAATTATTCCGGTAATGGTTTTAGCTGAAGTTGGCTATTTAGCAGAAAAAGGACGAATTGAAACGAACTTAAAAGATGTCAAAAAGTATTATTCAAAACAAGAATCAATTTTAGTTGAACCAATATCAGAAAAAATAATTGAAAAGGCTTTTGAAATTGATGATATTCCGGAACTACACGATAGAATCATTTCAGGAACCGCTCTGAAAAAAGGATTAGAACTCATAACTAACGACCCAATCATTTCATCTTCAATGTTTGTTAAAGTCATTTGGTAAATTGGAAGAAAAAAGCATATCAAGGCATTGCACCAGACCTGCTTACCCGCCGGTTCAATCGGAGTTTCTTGGCTTCGTCCATTTTTTTGACCTGTTAAAAGATACTTCGGAGATGTGGGGCATAAGAATCTGCCTGTTGCCTTATTTCATCAATAAGAGTCAAGAGCAGAAAGAGTCAAGAGCAGACTTGACCCCTTTACCTCTTTAATCTGCTTAAACAGAAACGGTTGACAACCATAAAAGCTGTCAACCGTAATCTGTTAACTGTAAGAATTAATCAGTTAAGCCTATTTTCTCCAATCTTTTACTCTGTCTGGATTTTCATTTATCCATTTTTTTGCTGAATCATAGGGATCTGCACCTTCTGCATTCCATCCCATCTGTTGACCAATTTCAGCAAGTGACCACTGAAAATTATCAAGCAGGGAGTAAACTTCAGGCATATCTTTTTTCAGTCCTTTGCGTACTACTGTTGCAATGTGCTCGGCACCGCCATAGATTCCCCTGGGATCTTTAAGGTATTTAAGGTTCCATCTTGCAAACATCCAGTGGGGGGTCCACCCTGTTACAGCAACCCATTTTTTATGCTTGATTTTGTCACCAAGAGTTGCAGTCATCATGGCACCGCTTGAGTCAATAAGCTTAAATTTGTCAAGGTTGTAATCTGCAATTGCTTTTTCTGTTTTGCTCATGATACCGGCACCTGGATCAATACCAATGATTCTGTTATTAAACTTATCAGCATTTGCATTCATTTCCGCAATGGAGTCTATTGTTACATATTTAGGTACAACAAGACCTATGCCGGCACCTTTACAATTAACTCCCAGGTTTTCAACACTATCCCCTACTTTTTTCAGGTAATGTGCATGGGTTACAGGAAGCCATGCTGTTGTCATTGCATCAATATCACCTGTTTCAAGGGCTTTCCACATGGCTGCCGCACTAACAGGAAGAAGTTCAACATCATAGCCCATTTTTTCCTGGAGTACAGCTTTCATTGTGTTACTTGATGCTGTGGCACATGCCCATTCAACATAACCGATTTTAATCTTTTTTTTCCCTGCAAATGCAGGAGAACCAAATCCTGCAATAAGAAAGGTTACTGCCAGAACAACTGTAAATAATTTTGTTTTCATACTTTCCTCCATAAATTTGATTAAAAGTTGTCAAAATATTTTTTGCTATTGTTTCTGTTCTCCAAACTGCTGCATAACCCTGTCAAGGATGATTGCAACTATCACAATACCTAACCCTGCTTCAAAGCCCCGGCCAGGCTGGAGCCTTT
>JAYEHB010000100.1:0-2469 GCA_034659375.1 Thermodesulfobacteriota bacterium | reverse complement strand
ATGTTATTATTGTAACGGATTAAATATGGTTTTAATCTAATCGATAATCATGCTCCGGTCATGCCGGTTTATATGAAAGTCCTGGCAAACCAAGAGTGCAACTTTCATCATTTGTTGTGTGCAGACTTAAACCACCAAGGCTGCCCATGGCAGTTTATATGAAAGTCCGTCCAACGTACTGCAATCCCATGACTTTCATTGCTTGTTGTGGCCGATGAGAATGACCATGCTCCGGTCATGCCGGTTTATAAAAGAGTCTAAAAAAATGAGTATATTTAAGCTTAAGTCGCCGTTTGTGCCTGCAGGGGATCAGCCAAAGACAATTGAGTATCTTTCAAAGGGACTATTTGCCAATCAAAAACACCAGGTGCTTCTGGGTGTTACAGGTTCCGGAAAAACATTTACCATGGCCAATGTTATTGCCAAAGCTGGAAAGCCTGCCCTTGTTATTGCCCCTAACAAGACTCTGGCAGCCCAGCTTTATAACGAATTCAGGACTCTTTTTCCTGAAAATGCTGTGGAGTATTTTGTAAGTTTTTATGATTATTATCAGCCCGAAGCATATATTCCCACAAGTGACACATATATTCAAAAGGATTCATCCATAAATGAACTCATCGACAAAATGCGTCATTCTGCAACAAGATCTGTGCTTGCAAGAAAAGATGTTGTTGTTGTTGCAAGTGTTTCATGTATCTACGGCCTTGGAGCTCCTGAAGATTATCTTGCAATGCGTGTGCAGCTCAGGGAAGATATGGAAAAATCACGGGATAGTCTAATAGCTGAACT
Source organism: Thermodesulfobacteriota bacterium (assembly GCA_034659375.1). Classification (GTDB taxonomy): domain Bacteria; phylum Desulfobacterota; class Desulfobacteria; order Desulfobacterales; family Desulfobacteraceae; genus DATFJZ01. Next base: position 1,680 of record JAYEHB010000100.1, on the reverse strand, counting down.
TGTGAATATCCAGTACACAAGAAATGATATGGATTTTCACAGGGGAACCTTCAGGGTAAGGGGAGACAGGGTTGAGATATTCCCTGCCTATGAGGTTGATAAAGCACTGAGGGTTGATATGTTTGGTGATACAATTGAATCCATATCTGAAATAGATCCTCTTAAGGGTGATGTTATAAATTCTATAAAAGAGACTGCTGTCTATCCGGCATCCCATTATGTAACATTGAGTCAGACCAGAAAAAGGGCTGTTAAAAAGATAACAGAGGAGCTTAAACAGAGACTGGAATATTTTAGAAATGAAAATAAACTTATTGAAGCCCAGCGCCTGGAGGAGAGAACCCAGTATGACCTTGAAATGATCAATGAAATGGGATACTGCAATGGAATAGAGAACTATTCAAGGCACCTTACCGGTAGAAATCCCGGAGAACCGCCTCCAACTCTTGTGGATTATTTCCCGGATGATTTCCTTCTTTTTTTTGATGAGAGTCATATCTCAGTCTCCCAGATCGGAGCCATGTATAAAGCTGACCGTTCCAGAAAAGAGACCCTGGTCAGTCATGGATTCAGGCTTGTCTCTGCCCTGGATAACAGACCCTTAAAATTTGAAGAGTTTAAAAACAAAATTGCCAATGCAATATATGTCTCTGCCACACCTGCTGATTATGAGCTTGCAAAAGCCGGGACAAGGATTGCAGAACAGATTGTTCGTCCCACAGGGCTTATTGATCCTGTCATTGAGGTGAGACCAGCTACTACCCAGGTGGATGATCTTTATGAGGAGATCATAAAAACATTAGAGGTAAAAGAGCGTGTCCTTGTGACAACCCTTACAAAGAGAATGGCAGAGGACCTTACAGATTATTTTTCGGATTTGGGAATAAAGGTAAAATATCTCCATTCAGATATAGGAACTGTTGAACGTATAGATATTATTCAGGATTTACGTAAAGGTGTTTTTGAGGTACTCATCGGGATAAATCTTTTAAGGGAAGGACTGGATATTCCCGAGGTTTCACTTGTGGCTGTGCTGGATGCAGATAAGGAGGGTTTTTTACGTTCTTACAGATCCCTTGTACAGATTGTTGGAAGAGCTTCAAGAAATGCAGCCGGAAAGGTGATAATGTATGCAGACAGGGAAACACCTTCTATGAAACAGGCTTTGCAGGAAACCTTGCGCCGTAGGATTATTCAAAAAGAGTACAATAAAACGCACAATATTGTTCCTTCCACCATAGTCAAGGAGATTAAGATGTTTGATTATTCAATGGAAAAAAAGATTTCCAGTGACAATATGGAGGTAAATGAATCCCAGGCAGGTTATGGAATTTCTTCTTCTGACAATATTGAAGATATTATAAAAGGGCTTGAAAAAGAGATGAGAGAAGCTTCTGCTAAAATGAAGTTTGAAAAAGCTGCTGATTTAAGAGATAAAATAAAAGAATTAACCAAGATAAAGGATATGTGAGCTGCCAAAGGATTGAAACCTTGGACTCCTCTGCATGATTTTAAATGTGTTCTTGTTTTTTGATCCAAAAAAAATGTTGTAAAGAGAATTGCTGTTAGTTAAAAAAAGTGTTGCAGTAAAATATATTTATGTATATGTTCTTAAGGAATCAGTTTCAAATAACTTGCCCATTTCAGAATACGCCACCGTTGAAGAATAGTGTTCCTCAA
>JAYEHB010000099.1:0-2480 GCA_034659375.1 Thermodesulfobacteriota bacterium | reverse complement strand
ACAGTATCTTAAAGTTTTTAAATAAATAATCATAATGTTTACCTTTTTGTATCCTCACCAAACCATCTGATATCATCACTCCAGGCAAAATTATTCTCTCTAAAAAATTCTAAGGCATCGGATGTAAAGCCTGTAATGGAAAAAACAAATCCCAATGGTTGTTTAATATTTTCAATTTTTATCAGCTCTTTCATTTTTAAAGAAAATTCAACAGCTTCTTGTTTTGAAAATTTTTTTTTCCTGTTTTTAACCTCGCAAATCAGGGAATAGTTTTCTTGATAATAATTTTCTTGATCTTGATCAGTTCTAACCCTTGCAAAAATATCAATATTAATATCCCGCTTGTCAACAGGAGATGCCTTGTATGACCACACCTTTGCATATTCAATAAATTTAAACTTTTTTGGAAGGTTATTTGTAAAAGATTGAAAAAACTGATCCTTTTTATACGCATTGTACCGGAGTTGATTAATAATAAGATATTCAGCATAAAGCCCTTTATCACGATTATATCTGCCCATGAGTTTGCGGTACTGTTTTTGGGATTCTGCAAATAATGCTTTGTACTCATTGGTTATCTCTTTTGGATCAAATTCTTCAATATCATCTGCATATCTACCTCTGAAAACTTTATCAAAAATATTATCCTGAACCCCCTGATAAAAAAAATTGCTTCTGCCTTGTTCAATAATATCAACTTTTTCTAAGGCTATAAGTTTTTGTTCCAATTCAAAATCAGTCATATCAAGATTCAGTTTTTGAAGCAGTTCTTTGCGGGTTACTTGACGCTCCCTGTGCTTTGAAAGATAAAGAACAATATTTTTTGAATTGAGTTCATTAACTCTTCCAAAAACCGACAGAATATATTCCATCCATACGCTTTTAATAATTCCACGTTCATTCAAGGTTTCAAACTCAATGGTTTTTAATACTCCTTCCTGATTTGTAAAATCTTTATCTGCAAAAGAAGATTGAAACATGGAACTTATGTAAAAAGGATTTCCCTCACATAATTGAGTTAAAATCATTGCTGTTTCTTCAGTTACAGGAATATCCATCATATTGGAATAATTATAAATCATTTCGATTGATTCTTCTTCGGGCAAATTTTCAAAGCCGTACCGTATAAATCTGCTCGGAAGCATGGTTAAAAGAAGATCCCCCAGCCACCCTACCCAGCTTCCGGAAATAAGAAGCGGGGCATTTTTGTATTCAGCAGTACTCATATATCCGGCGGCAAAAGTTGGTGCAGGGTTTGTTTTTTCTTTATCCCAGTATATTTCACTGTTTAAATACTGAAATTCATCAATGATCTGCACAATAAATTCACCTTGTGCATTTGCTGTCATACGAGGAGCTTCTCGAACTAACGTCCACAAACTGTCAACATCTTCATTCAAAGCCAAACGTTTTGCAGCTTCAATCCTTTTAACAAGATAATCCAAACCTTCTTTTTTGGCTGATATAATGGCATCCTCAAAATCATTTAATACTGATTGTTCAATATATTCCGGTTTTCTTATTTTAAAAGCAATATATTGATAAATAAAAGTCAAAAAGAAATCCGTGCAAAATTTAATTGCCCATACATGCCCCTCTTTCACTTCATAATAAAATGGAATAACATTATCATTTTTTTCAAAAGTTAAATTGTATAATCGCTGCAATAAAGCAGTTTTGCCTGTTTTTCTGCGTGATAACAATGCCATGCTGCGAGATAGTTCTCTTTTAATCCGATTAATCCAGTTTAAAAAAAAGGTTACTTCTGAGTTACGTCCTGAAAACATATCAGGGTTTCCAATTTTTTCTTTAAGGTAAATTTTCATTTTTTTTATCTCCATATAACCGGCATGGCCGGAGCATGGTTACTGCATCGGCCACAACAAAGAATGAAATCTTATCATTGCAGTCTATTTGGACAGAGTTTCATAAGACAAAAGAGCATTAACGCAGGCCTGACCCCAGTATACTTGAAAAAATCTGGAAAAAGCCCTGGGGAAAAATCACTGCCACATACATATCAACAACTTTAAAAAAACCATGAAAATGAAACAGTGGTTAAAGAAGCATCATCACTGTAATCATCATTTTCAAGTTTTCTCAACTCCTGTGCCAGGTCAAATTGAAAATAATCCCTGTTTTCATCTGAAATATCACCAAAGGATAGGCCGAGTCCAAAAGTTATTCCTGTAACATCCGGCCATTCCCAGATATTGGTATCGCCCGACGCTGAAGATTGGTAATAACCTGCTCTTAAAGCTGTTTTTCTAAAAAACAGTATTTTTTTTGTGATTTCATATTCTGCGCCAAAAGATATTTTATCATACTCAAAATCATCTCCACCGTCACTTGCACTTCCCCAGTCTGTGCTGCCATATTGAAGAGTTAAGGAAAAATTTTCATCTGTTGTAAATGTTTTTGCAAAGGATATTCCCAAATCAAAACTCTGGGGTTTATCAAAAAAAACAGAACCAACTCCA
>JAYEHB010000098.1:0-2480 GCA_034659375.1 Thermodesulfobacteriota bacterium | reverse complement strand
GAAAGGTCATCTGCCCCCTTTGAAAAGATGATCTGGCAAAGGGAGCTGATGGATCTGTTTCTAAATCTCTTTTCAGGCAGGGAAGATATTTTTGCAAGGCAGTGGGCTGACAAAAATGAGAATAAGAGCGGATATGTACCTGTCCGACATCCCATCTCAATAAGTGATGTGGACGATCACATTAATGGACGTAAAACTTACGGCATTTACATTCTTCAGTCAGATTCCAGGGTGAAATGTGCAGTTATAGATGCAGATGTTCTCTCTGAATACAGAACAGGCAAAATCAGCATTGAAAAAAGAAACATGGTAAAAAGGGAGAGATCTTATATGATTTCAAGGATCAGGGAAGCATCTTCTGAACTTGGATTAAAACCTCTCCTTGAGTTCAGCGGATACAAAGGTTTTCATTTCTGGTATTTTTTTAACCAGCCAGTGGATGCTTCTGTTGCAAAATCAATTCTTACGCAGATTGCTGAACCAGTTAACAGGGATATTTCATCTTTTGATCTTGAAGTTTTTCCAAAACAGGGAAAACTTTCCGGCAAAGGATTTGGAAATCTTGTAAAGCTTCCCCTTGGCATCCATCGTTTTTCCGGTAAAAAATCTTTTTTTCCTGAATGCAAAAAACAAGATATTGAATCCCAGCTTCACTTTCTTAAAAAAGTAAAACCAGCTGATTTAGATGATATTAAAAAGGTGTCAGAAAAGGCCTCTAAAGATCATATTGTCCTTCACCCCCGCATGGCAGGCTTTGCAAAAGATTATCCTGAACTTTATGACCTTGAAAGAGTCTGCCCTCCACTTGGTCAAGTCATAGCATCATGCCGGGAACGAAGGTCTATTTCCATAAGGGAAGAAAAGATTCTTTTCCAGACCATAGGTTTTTTGCCCCATGGAAAAAGACTTATGCACTATCTCATGGCGTTTGGATCAGAATATAATCCCCACATGGTGGATTTTAAATTGAGCAAAATAAGGGGAACACCCCTTGGATGCAGACGTATTCACTCACTTATGTCGTTTACAGGAGATTTTTGCGATATGGAACCTGATGCCCAGGGTTATCTCCACCCTTTAATCAATTTAAAGGAGTGGAAAAAGATGTCTGAAAAAAAAACATTAAAAAGCAGTAATATTGAAAATCTTAATGACGCTCTGGAAAACATGCGGTGTGCAATGCTTCAGGTGCAGAGATTCATGAAATAATTTTATGACACCCCTGATTAAAGGAATGATGATGGAAACATTATATGTTGTAGAGCCAGGTTCCTATGTAAAAAAAAGTGGTAATGCTTTAAATATCATGAAGCAGGGGATAGTTTTAGAAACTATTCCGGCAATAGGGCTTGAAAAACTTGTTTTATCTGGTTATGTCTCTTTAAGTGGTCCTGTCATGGATTTTTTGATAAGAAACAGGGTAGAGACTGTTTTTGTCACTCCCACTGGACGATTCAGGGCAAGATTGATGATAGATGAGCATAAGCATGTGGCCCTGAGAAAAGCTCAGTATCTGAAGTTGAGCCAGGAAGTTTTTTGCCTTGCAACAATGAAAATAATAGTTAAAGGCAAACTGGATAATATGGTCTCTTTTTTAATAAGACGCAGCAGGGATTATAGTGATAATCTTTTAAAAAATGCAGCTGCCGGACTTAAATCCCTGGGAAGGAAACTTGATGAAAATCTTTCAAAGGATGCTGTCAGGGGTATAGAAGGAGCTGGAGCAAGAATCTATTTTTCAGTTTTTAAAAGGCTTATCCGAAATTCCGATTTCAGCTTTAACGGCAGAAACAGAAGGCCGCCTTTGGATCCTGTAAATGCACTGTTATCATTTGTATATACTTTATTGACAAATGAAGTTTTATCTGCGATAAAAATTTGTGGACTTGATCCCTATCTTGGTGCTCTGCATGAAATCAGTTATGGCAGACCGTCCCTTGCCTGTGATCTTGTGGAAGAGTACAGATGCATCATCGGAGACAGGCTTGTTTTAAATTTGTTAAATAGAAAAATGATAAAGCCTGCTGATTTTGTTTTCAGGAACAGAGCTCAAAAGACATTTGCCGATGAACAGGAGATGAAAAAGCAGAGACCTGTGGAAATGAAACCCTATCTTTATAAGACTTTTTTAGCCTCCTATGAGGATATGATGACAGGTAAAGCCCTTTATAGAAATTTAATAAGAAAACAGGCTCGCAGTTTTTCTGAGTATCTGAATAAATCAGAAGAAAGGTACCAGCCCATTGCAATGTAATAGACTGTAAGTGCTTACAATAATTGATCTTTGACAATTTGTTTGTTCAAAAAATTACAGACCTCCAGCCGATTATTTTACAGTATAAAAAAAACAGGATGTTTTTGTAATAATTTCAGTAGATTATATTACTTTTTTACACCTTGAGGTCTGTAACTTTCAATTATGGTGTAAATTCAATCAGTTAACACATTTTGCCTGGCACAAACAACCTGTTTTTTTTCAC
>JAYEHB010000097.1:0-2482 GCA_034659375.1 Thermodesulfobacteriota bacterium | reverse complement strand
AACACAACCTTTAAGAGTGTCTTTGCCATAATCAAAGGACTTTTTAACGAGCTTGACAATCCCGGCAGTATTATTGGAACTTTAACCTTTGACTCTGTTGTCTTTCCCTACATGGCAGATTGCGGAACCATTTATCCCGCATTTGCAGCTCTTTCAGGGCTTTTAAAAACAGTGAACAAGGAGATGACAGATACCCTGGTGAAAGTTGTTGATTTTTCCCAGGGCCAGGATGGACAAAAACACGAAAGCAAAAATCCCCGGTCAAAGATTCTGGAACCAGAGAGCATTAAAAAAATTGCAAAAACCTTTATCAATGAACTGTTAACACAAGATAAAAGAACAGAGGTTGGATACAGAAACAACCACCGTTATGTTCTTTCCATGAAACCTGGTGTTTTATTTCCGCAGTTTCCGGCTGATAGAAAAAATCAGATAGTTGACCAGGGTTCCACCATGCTTGTCACAGGCGGTGCCGGCGGCATAACCTATGAGATCATCAAAAAGGTTGTGAAAAAGTATAAAACCAATCTGATCATCTTTGATATCAATGATATCTATGGAGTGGATAAAAAATACCTGGTCAATGGTATTGATCAGCCTGAAATCATGGCCATGTTCAAGCTTGATAAGCCCAACGCAAAACCCCTTGAGGTCAAAGGTGCTGCAGAGAGAATCATGCGGGTCAGACAGGCTGTTAAAAACATTGAGTACCTTGAATCACTTGGTGTTAAAGTTGACTACAATGTGGTGGATGTTACAGATTATAAAGCTGTAAAAGCAGCCGTTGACAAATATGAAAATATAGATGGTATTTTCCACGCCGCAGGCATGGAGATGAGTCAGTTTATCCCCAAAAAAGAGCTTAAAGCATTTGAACTTGTGGTGGATGTAAAAGTAAAGGGCATGCTCAACCTGCTAAAAGCAATGGAAGTAAGGAATTATAAGTATTTCTTTACATTCTCATCTGTAACAGCACGCTTTGGCAATGAAGGCCAGGTGGATTATACTGCGGCCAATGAGTTCTTAAGCAAAACGCTTTTCAGGGAAAAACAGCTCCATCCTGAAAGAGACTATAAAGTATATGCATGGACTGCCTGGTCAGGAACAGGCATGGCAACCAACCCCACAGTGATGAAAGTGCTTGAACAACGCGGCATTCAATTTTTACCCATGGACCAGGGGGTAAAATTCTTTATGGCAGATCTTCTGGACAGAAAAGAACTGGAAATGGTATTTTCAGGCCTTGATTACTCCTTTGACAGGGACGGACTGCTGGGAGATCCCAACAACCCGGAATTTCCATTTCTTGATGAGATCACTGCCGGGGACAGAGAGTCAATTGTCTTTTCCCGCACCCTTGATTTAGAGAGGGATCTCTTTCTAAAGGATCATGCCATGGAGGATGTGCCGGTCTTTCTCGGCTCCACAGGAATTGAAACCCTGGCAGAAGTTGCAGCAAACCTGGCAGATGAAGATGGACATCTTGTGGAACTTACTGATTTTTCCATTCCCTATGGCATAAAGTTACTTAAAGGAAGACCAAAGGAGCTTACAATAAAAGGATCAGAAAAAAAGAACTCAAAAAACCATGATAAAATCTTTTCCTGCGACATATCCTCCCAGTTTAAAAACCCAAAGGGAATTGCCATGGGTGCCCCCACCCTGCATTACCAGGGTGATTTACGATTTGCAGACAAACCTCTTGCGGGTAAAAAGATAGACCTGCCCCAATTCAATGAAGTGGAGTTTGACGGTGAACATAAAGAAATTGTATATAATCCCAAACGTCTCTTTATGGAAGGACTCTTTGAAACAATCGCTGCTGTTAACTCCTTTGACGAAAAAACCCTTGTTACAACAGTTAAAGACTCAAGCGAAAAAGAGTTCTTTAAAGGAATAGCAGAACCAAATTTTCAGACATCTGCTGTGATAATAGATGCCATGTTTCAGACAGGAGGACTGTTTGAGTTTTTCACCACCTCACAGACAGTTCTTCCCTTTAAAATAAAAAGTTTGAAATTTTACAGAAAAATCAACAAGGATCAAAAATATTACTGCATCACAACAAAGACAGACTCAAAGGAAGAGACCAATACATATCAGCTGACACTGTGTGATAAAAAAGGCAGTCTTTTCATTGCAATCAAGGATTTTGAAATGGTGAAACTCAATAAGCTGGAAGATCAGGACAGGATTGATCATAGAGTCAAATACATTGATAATTCACAATTGAAAATTGAAAATTGAAAATTCAGGAGTTGGTTCTAAGATCGGCCATTTTGAGATTAACTATTCAGCATCTAAGCATAACGTACTGATATTTAATCATTATGTTTTTTTAACATGCTCAGTGGCCGACGTTAGAACCAACCCCAAAATTCATAATTCATAATTCATAATTCACAATTCACAATTCATAACTCCCTAAGATCAGGATTTAGCTTTATGAATTATATTCTTAAAATCTTCGAGAGAATCACAA
>JAYEHB010000096.1:0-10803 GCA_034659375.1 Thermodesulfobacteriota bacterium | reverse complement strand
CATTAACCTTGATCCAAGGGAGATTCCCTTTCATAAATTTAAAGATGTTTACAGAGAACTCATGGAGAGAATTAATTTCCCCAACCAGGAGACATTTGTCAATGTCTGGAAAACATCTGTCACTGAATGGCTGAGTCTGCCGGAAAACAGAAAAAAAACCTGTGCAGATCTTATTCCGAACAATATTCCCCACCGTTTTAAAGCGATTTTAACTGCCATGGCCCAGAAAAACATCTCCATTCCAAATGGAAAAAAAAAATTAAAAAAGCATGCTGGATTTAAACCCAGAGAATTTCCCTGGGTTTTGAAAAATGCTCTCATGGGAAAGGAATTTCCTGCGTGGCGGCTGCGTCCTGCTTTTTATTACCGACAGGTATCTTTTTACAAAAAACACTCCTTGATATGTAAAAGTGACAATCAATATCTTGATATGGTCCAGGGCATGGCTGAACTTTTCAGAAAAATCGGTTTTAAGGGATGGGTAATACTGTTTGACGAAGGTGAATCCATTACCCAGGCCCGTATTACCTCCAGAAGTAAAAGCTACAAACTCCTCAATAAAATCTTTTCTACCAAAAATGATGCCGGGGGATTTTATCCTGTTTTTGCTTTTACCCATGATTTTTTCACCCAGGTGGCAGATGAAGATTATGATCGGGTAAAAATCAAAACAAAAATAAATAATAGTGTGCAAAGCCAGGAAGAGATTCCCTATTTTGATAAAAATTACAATGCAGCATGGGAAAAAATCAATATCCACAACCTGCAGAATCTTTCATCAAAGGAGTGGAAACTTCTGACAAAAAAACTTATTTTCCTCCACGCTGGAGCTTACAACTGGCAGCCTTCTGCAACTGTGCTGGAAAAAGAGATGAACAGAGAATTGTCAAAATATGGCGGCACTGAAGCACGTTTGAAACTTAAACTTCTGGTAAATCACCTTGACATTGAACATCAGAAACAGGTGCTTCAGGGCAGTTAATCAACCAACCAACCCGTATATGAGGAGGCGGGACTTGTGGAAAAAAGAGCAGAAGTCTTTGCTGAAAAATCTCCTCTTTTACAGCTCCCCAATACCTTTCGAGCATTTTATGGTGCTTTCCCAGGGCTGCATAAAGCCCAGAGGGATGCAATTGCTCCCATACTCCAGGGTGAGGATCTGGTACTCCAGGCTGCCACGGGCTCGGGCAAAAGCGAGGCAGTTCTGGCTCCCTCCCTGGAAAGGGTTATCACTTCAGGCAGAACTACTGCTGTTTTATATATCATACCAACAAGAGCACTTGCCGTTGATCTTAAACGAAGATTTGAATCTGTTATAACACAACGTCTGGGACTCAACCTTGCCATCCGCACAGGAGATATCAAGCGCACAGGAGGGAAACGCCCTGATATCATGTTCACCACGCCGGAATCTCTTGATGTTATGCTTGGAAGCTCCAATGCAGATCTAAAGGCTTTTCTTTTCAGGGTGGGTACAGTGATAATTGATGAGGTTCATCCACTGGTGCATCAATACAGAGGGCGGCATCTGGCATATCTTTTTACCCGCCTTGAACGCAGGCAGGGTCGTCTCCTTCAGAAAATTGCCATGTCAGCTACCATTGCAAATGTTGCTTCGGTTATCTCTTTTTTCAATTTCAGCACCACTGCCCGGCAGATCATCACCAGTGTAAAAAGGGATATAGCTGCCAGGTTGATTCATCTTAAGCAGGAAGAATATGAGATGCCGGCTCTGCTCAATGATCTCTACGAAACCTGGCATTACCGAAAAATACTTCTCTTTGCAAACAGCCGCAGTGCCTGTGACAGATTGTTTAGTATTGTTAACGCAACAGGAAAATTTCAAGGAGTTTCAGAACTGCACTATTCCAATCTCAAGCCTTTGGAACGAAAAGGGGCTGAAAAGAGATTTAGAAAAAATGATCATGCCATGTGCATTGCCACAAGCACCCTTGAACTGGGAATTGATGTGGGAGATGTGGATGCGGTTCTTTTATATGAACCGCCTAATTCAGTTTCCGCATTTCTCCAGCGTATTGGCAGGGCAAACCGCCGTCAAACACAAATAAATTTCTGGGGCATCTGCCAGGGTGAGAGAGCCTGTGATCAGGTTGTGCGTTTCCTTGCCCTTCTTGAATTATCACGCAAAGGCATTGTTGAATCTCCCTGCTCCAAAAAACTGCCCAGCGTTTTGAGTCAGCAGGTGATCTCCTGTCTTTATGAAAAAAAACAGATCTCCCTGGCATCCATGCAGTCTCTGTTTCCAGAACCAAATGAATCGAAAAATAAGCTGAACCATGGATCGGGAAATGAGCTGGGAAATGAGTCGGGAAAAGAGTCGGACGATGAATCAAATACGCAAGACCCAATGCTCCCCTCTATTTTTGCATCACTGGAAAAGAAAAGATGGTTAAGAAACTTAAAAGTGAATGGTCTGCTGGCAGGAGGATGGCAGTATCGCAACCATCTTTTTGAGTATAAGATCTGGGGTAATTTCCCTGAAGCAGAAGTGGTGTATGTTCTGGAAGTGTCGGGCAAGGCTGTTGCAGATATTGGGCAGTCCATTGTTGGTCAGATTGAGGTGGGCGATTGCGTTTTCCTTGCTGGAATACGTCTTAAAATTTTAAAAATTGATGCAGGGGAGCGTAAACAGGTACTGGCAAGACCAACAAAAAACCGCAATGAAAAGCAGATATACTGGATTGGCAAAGGTCCCCATATTTCCTATGAAGTAGCCCAGGCAATGGGAGCTGTTCTTAAAACAGAAAAAATTGAGGATAAGACCTCTCTGTTTACCCGGACAAAGAAGTTATTGAACAGAGAACTTGCAGTTAATAAAAAAATTGTGATTCTGGAAAACGGCATTGAAGTGGTGCCCGGGAAAAAAGCCTGTTACCGGTATCGTACATTCCTGGGTTCTGCGGGTAACCTGGTGCTGGAGTGGAGTATCAGGGAGTTTCTTAAAGATGATGATCTTTTCATAACGTCCGATGAAATCGGCATTGAATGCTCCACCTGGATAATATTTGAAGATATACCTCTGCCAGAAAACAGAGATGATTTTCAAATCTGGATCAAACGAAATTTTAAAATACTCTGCTCTCTTATTCCCTTGAATCTGTTCTGTAAAACCCTGCCAGGGGATCTGCTAATACTGGAATTAACTGATTTTCTTTTTGACCGCCGGGTGGTGCAGATGCTTTCCCATTACAGTGAAAGCAGATCAAAAATCATTTCTGGTGATAAAACAACTCTTGATTCCCAGGCTCTCATTAAAGAAGATCGGGGCCCATGGATCATTGATATCATTCCAGGGGATTCTTTATTGCATAGGGAATCTCACCGGGAATCTCACAGGGAATCTCATAGTGAGTCCTACAGGGTGTCCCACAGGGTGTCGAGCATGCAGTCGAATATGGAGTCAAAAAAGCAGTTCCCAAAGGAAAAACTATTAAAAGACAGCTCTGCCAACTCTGCCAACTCTGCCAGCTCTGCCGATTTTAACTCCAGAGCTGATCTCACTGCCACCATGGTCAGTGATTATTTTCTTTATAAACAGTGTAAAAAAAGGTTCTGCCTTAAATTCCTCCGCCTGGATACCCCTTTTCATAAAAATAATGAACTAACAGAAAACTTAATAAAACAGGGTAAAATCCATGAAACAGAGGTCTTAAACCATTTAAAAGAGCATGGTGCCAATTTAATTTTTCTGCCGACAACAGGATCTCCAAAAATACGGTTTAATGCGTTTATAGAGCAGCTTGAATCATTGATAAAGACAACCACAGCCAGTAACGTGAAATCAGAACAGTCTGTTTTTCTGTCACAATGCCTGCTCAGGGCAAAATCCATTGACAATGAAAATTTTGATATAAACGGCATGGGCGTTCCTGATCTGCTTCTATTATCAGTAAAAAAGATTAATGGAATCAACACTGCTGTAATTGAAGCGGGAGATATTAAAAGCAGCAGGTCTCCACGCTTTCATCATAAATGGCAGGTTGCATTTTATGCACTGCTTTTAAAAACAATAATAGATTCCCATGGCATAACAGCAAGGGTGGCAGAAACCGGTTTTTTACTGACTAAAAAAAAACCGGGGGACTTGGACTCTATACCCTGTGAAAAGCATGTATTTGATCTAAAACCTTATATGGCAGCTTTCCCCATGCTCCTTGAAACCATGCACTCTCTGCTGTGCCAGCCCGCATCTGCTGCTGACCACAGGCTCCAATCCCATTGTCTATCCTGTGAATGGTTCCAATGCTGCTATCACAATGCCCTTGAAAACGAAGAGATACAATTTCTGCCAGGATTAACTCAGGGGGAATTATTAAAACTAAGAGCTATGGGATGTACCACCATGGCAGAAACCCATGCAGCCCTGGAACAAATGTCCATTTCACACAGTACTGAATCTGCTGGTGCAGCTTCCCTTGCAAAAAACTCGCCTGGTGTAGATTCCTCCGGTGTAGATTCCTCTGGTGCAGATTCCTCCGGTGTAGATTCCTCTGATGCAGATTCCTCCGGTGCAGATTTCTCTGGTGCAGATTCCTCTGGTGTAGATTCCTCTGATGCAGATTCCTCCGGTGCAGACTCTCTTGCTCCAGGGGCGGCTCCTGCTTTAGACACTACTGATGCAGACTTTTTGGATGCAAATGCTTTTGATGCAAATGCTTTTGATGCAGATTTACAGAATATAGAAGTAAATTTCACCCATGAACAAAAAAAACAGCTTTCGGGACGTTGTGCAGCTTTCCTGGAAAACAATATTATTTTACATAAAAAATACACCAGGCTCTTTCCCCATAATATTTCAAACTCGTTTTTTATCCATGTTGTAAATGATCCAGTTGCCAAGGCACCTTGTGCCCTTGCATGGCAGGTGGTGAATGATTCCTGCAAAATGAATGCACCCTATGTATGGGTAATGGAAAATGACCAGGAACGAACAGCAGTATGGCAGGAATTTGCAGACCTTATTTCAGCTTCATGGAACAACAGCATCTCTTCTGGAAAAGGCCCGCATATTTTTCATTTTGGTGCCCGGACAAGACTGGCTCTACTGGAATGGGGATCCCAAAATGCCGAACTTAACGAAAACTCCATGGAACCAGGCACAGAAGATATAAGGCCAGAGTTGAAATCGGCAGACCTAAAGTTAAAAAATATACAACCTGCATTTTTATGGCAAACCCAGCCTTCTCACTGGACAGATCTGCAAAAAGTGTTTCAGGCACATTTTTACATGCCAACCCCTGGAATTGTCTCATTGTTTACCCTGGCACATGTATTTAACTGCAAAAAAGGCAGCCATGGCATTGATCAGCCTGGGACCCTGTTCCATAGTCAGGGGACAGATGATTTTAGAATTTACAGTTTGAAATCAATGATTCAATCAAGGCTGTCAATAATAGTTGATCTTTACTTAAAAGCAAAATTTTATTTAAAAAGTCAGTGGCAGCAGGAATGGGAAAGCAGCTCCCCCGGTAAAAGAGATTTAAAATCATCCTATCTCAGATTCATCCAGGAAGAACGACGGCTCAAAGAGAATGATATATTAACAAGCCAGGAGCAGACGCTTCAGGAAAGAATGCAGAGATTCAGGGCCATTGGATACCTGAAATTCTGCCACACCAGGTTGGATCATGAAGGTCGTTTTATCTATATTTTCACAGCTTCAAAAAATCTGGATTCAAAATTTCGGAAAGGTGATTTTCTAAAACTTGCTCCCCATGGTATTGGTGATATTCAAAATGGTTTTTCTGTTATCATTGCAGAATATGATATAAATAAAGGAGAGATTGCACTTCTCACAAGATCCGGCAGATTGAATTTAAGCAGACAACTTTTATACTCCCTGGAAGAAGATACCAGCGACTGGAACCAGGCAAAACTCAGCCATGTTGTAAACACAGTATTTTCCGAAAAGCAGCCCCATTTTTTGCAAAATTTGCTTTTTGGAGAATCAAAAATCCAGAGCCCATTGCAAAACAAGCAGCCCGATGACTCCTTATCATGGTTAAAAAACTGGATAAACAGCAATGATACCGGACTTAACCCTTCTCAGCTGCATGCCCTGTCCCTGCCGTTTCAATATCAGACAACCATGATTCAAGGCCCTCCCGGAACCGGAAAGACTCATCTACTGGGCTGGATATTAACAGCTCTGATCATCCAGGCCCATGAAGCAGGAACCCCCCTTCGCCTGGGTATAAGTGCCCTTACCCATCAAGCCATTGACAATGTAATGGAAAAAGTAACAGAGATTGTAAATTTGCATCTGCCGGGTAAATTCCCGGGGCACTGCATAAAATGGGGACAATCCCGCAAAAAGGCTGATAACCAAGCCAACCAGGAGAGTAAAAACAATTATACTTTTAATGAAGAGACTGAGACAAAAAGCACCCGGGGTATAGAGGTGGAATTTTCAAACAGTGCAGATGATATTTTGAGCCATCCATGGCTGATTTTAGGAGCCACAGGTTACGGGTTTTACAATCTTTTTAACAGCAAAAAAGGAAATTTCCCTAGAGCTCTTGACTGGGTTGTGTTTGATGAAGCCTCCCAGGTGCTTGTGCCCCAGGCTCTGTTGAGCCTTATTTATGGCAAAAATAATTTTTTATTTCTCGGGGACGTTAATCAACTGCCTCCCATAGTGCTGGGAAATTATGAGAATGAAAAACCGGACAAATCTGAAAATGTTGAAAAATCCATTCTGGCACATTTTCTTGATATATCTCCTGAAAATCAACAGGCAGAACTTGATATCACCTACCGCATGAACAGAGAGATCTGCGACTTTCCAAGCCGGATGTGGTATGGGGGCAGACTCCATCCGGCAGATTGTAATGCAGATGCCAGGCTGCATCTTACTAAACCTCTGTATGATATTTTTAAAACAAAAAAGAGCGAATCTCCTGTTAATAAACTTCTTGATGAAATCCTTGATCCTTCAAAACCGGTTGTCCTGGTAATAAGCGACCACAAGGGATGTTCACAAAAATCGGAACCAGAGGCTGAACTGATGGCTGAACTTGCCCAGTCCTTAATAGTATATGGCATTAAACCTGATCAGATAGCTTTAATTTCACCACACAGGGCTCAGAATAACACTGTTTTGCATAAACTTGAAACAATTATGTTAAATCAAGAGACAAAAGAACAACAATCGGTACAAGGAGAAAAAGGGGATCAAGGGGAGAGACAGGAATTAAAATTACCGCTTGTGGATACTGTTGAACGAATTCAGGGTGCACAGCGGGATGTTATCATATTTGGAATAACTTCATCTGATCCTGATTATCTGTTAAGCAATTTTTTAAATAACCCCAACCGCCTCAATGTCTCCATGACCAGGGCAAAAAAGAAATTGATTATTATTGGAAGCAGAGCCTTTTTCACAGCCATACCTGACTCGGAAGCAATGCTTTCGAAAAACAGATGTTTCAAAAAATTATTGAGTCATTGCCAACAACAAAACGCTGTTTTTCATATAACCGGCATGGCCGGAGCATGGTCATTCTCATCGGCCACAACAAAAAATGAAAGTCAATGATTACAGTCGTTTAAAAGGACTTTCATATAAACTGCCACGGGCAGCCTTGGTCTTTCATCTCGGCTTGCCCACAACAAATGATGAAGGGCAACCACAGGGGGTTGCCCCTACTGGTTTGACAGGACTTTCATATAAACTGCCACGGCCGGAGCATGGTTATTTGCATCGGCCATAATGCTTGTTTCCGTTATTTGACAGTTATGGCAGAAAAATGGTACACAGACATAGACGAATAAAATATAAGGAGAATTTAATATGTCTGTAGAATTGAAACAAGATATAGCATCACTTTATAAAAAAACAGATCAGCTAAAGGAGTATCTTTGACCTTTCTGTTAAAAGAGATCGCTTACGGGAGCTTGAAAGCTTCATGGCAAGGGAGGATTTCTGGGATGATCCTGACGCAGCCACAGAGCTGTTAAAGGAGCGTACCATAATAGTTAACCATATTGAAATATGGGATGCCATATATAACGAGGTTGAAGATGCAGATCTTCTGCTTGAGCTTGCCTTTGAAGAGTCTGATAAAGATGCTGAAAAAGATGTGGAACATCAGCTCCAGGATATAGAGAGAAGAATTAAAAAATTTTCCCTGGATATTATGCTGGAACATGAAGATGATGCAAAAAATGCCATTGTTTCCATAAACGCAGGAGCAGGCGGTACAGATTCCCAGGATTGGGCGGAAAAACTCTTTAGAATGTATTCCAGATGGGTGGACAAAAAGGGATATAAACTCCAGGTCGTTGATTTCCAGGCAGGGGATGAGGCAGGGATTAAAGGTGTAACCTTTACAGTGTCAGGTGTGAACTGCTACGGGTTCATGAAAGTAGAATCCGGAGTGCATCGGCTTGTGCGCATATCTCCCTTTAATTCCAACGGTAAAAGGCATACATCCTTTGCCTCTGTTTTTGTTTATCCTGAACTAAAGGATGATATACAAATAAATATTGATGATGGTGATTTAAGGATTGATGTTTACAGGGCAAGTGGAGCAGGAGGCCAGCATGTAAACAAGACAAGCAGTGCTGTCCGTATTACCCATCTTCCTTCGGGAATTGTAACCCAGTGCCAGCAGGAGTCTTCCCAGTACAGAAATAAAGAGATTGCCATGAAGGTGCTGCAGTCAAGGCTTTATCAGGTTGAAAAAGATAAACAGAATCAAAAAATGCAGAATCTCCATGACAATAAGGATGATATTGCCTGGGGCAGTCAGATAAGGTCCTACGTGTTTCATCCTTATCAAATGGTTAAAGATCACAGAACAGACCAGGAAGCAGGTGACGTGAACAGCATCATGGACGGTGACCTTGATCAGTTCATTGAAGGTGTACTGCTTTCCGGAAAGGTTAAATAACCCCTATATACAGATAAAACGCAAAAAGGTTGTACTCAAATTAATTCAACTATAATTGGAGACATAATATGATCATAGATTTTCATACACATATTTTTCCGGAAAAAATACGCCTGGAGCGTGAAAAATATTTTACGGGAGAACCTGCATTTAAGCTGCTCTATGATTCTTTAAAATCAAAACTTGTGGGAAGTAAAGAGCTGATCAATACCATGGATGACGAGGAAGTTGATATCTCTGTGGTTTTTGGTTTTCCATGGAACAATGGAGAAATTGCAAAAGAAAATAACGATTATATTATGGAGTCTGTGGCTCGCTATCCTGACAGACTTAAAGGCTTTGCATGTTTTGATATGTCATGGCAGGGAGCTCCTGATGAGGCACAAAGATGTATTAATGCAGGACTTTCAGGGGTGGGCGAGTTAGCATTTTATCTTTCAGGCATAGATAATAATGCTCTTTTGCGCCTTGAGCCGGTCATGGAGATCTGTAAAAAATCTGGGAATCTCCCTGTGATGATCCATACAAATGAGCCTGTTGGCCACAAATATCCTGGAAAGACTCCTGTCACACTGGAACAGATATACTCTCTTGCAGAGCATTTTCCTGACAATAGAATTGTGCTGGCTCACTGGGGCGGAGGCATCTTTTTTTATAATCTTTTAAAAAAAGAGGCAAAAGATGTTTTAAAAAATATCTGGTTTGACACAGCAGCATCTCCGTTTTTGTATGATCCTGCAGTTTACAAGGCAGCTTGTGATACGGGTATTGCAGAAAAAGTTCTTTTTGGCACAGATTATCCCCTGCTCAAACCTGCAAGGTATTATAAAGAGCTTGACGAATCAGGTGTGTCAGAGAGCAGCAGAAAACAGATCCTTGGGGAAAATGCCTCTCTGCTTCTGGGGCTTAGATAGGGGGGCATTCAAAAATAATTTTACATTTTTGAGTAAAGCCCTAATTCTTTTTTTTATCTGTTTTACCGATAATGAATTTTTTGATTTTGTTCAGGTAGGGAATCAAAACCATAATGATGATGGCCCCAAACAGGTACTGGATCACATGAAAATGCTGTTCCAAAAATTCAAAGCAGTAAAACCAGACAGTGATAGCTGTCAGGGTGCCAAGAAATGTGGCACTAAAATTCTTGAACAGGCTTAGCCTGAGCATGTACCCTATAATTGAGCCAACTACAGGTCCTGTCACAGGCAGGGGGACCATGACAAAAAGAAAAATGCCGATCCATCCCATGTTTTTTATCTTCTCTTTTTGTTCAAGGGCTTTTTTGGCCAGCCTGGCCATGAAGTTAGTCATCCACTCTATTTTCAGATAATTGGTGGTGGTTAAAATAAAGCCGGAATAGGTGAAACAGACGATGAGTATTTCAATATAAAAATTATATACTATGGTGAAAAGAGCACCGTATCCGTTGATAATACATAGGCCAATACCGGCAGCCCGGCCGCCGAAAGCATGGGCAAAAAAAACAAGGACAAGGGTTTTGGCTCTTTGAGGATCGGTGACACAACATAAGCCAATAAAAGCCAGTAGTAGAAGAGTTAAAAAAAAGCTGGTTACCAGCAGTCTAAATTCAGTGGTCTTTAATAAGCTATATTTCATGTTAATTTTACACTCTTACTATGTATGATGCAGTTTTTTAGGATTTTTTTCAACAATTAATTACCAATTTTGGGGACTGGTTTTATATTCGGCCACTTGATGGTGGGGGCTTTCGTTATTGTCATCATCTTGACTTTTTTGGTTAATTATCTTCAAGGTTTGATAACGACACAAATCAATTATGAATTATCAATTATCAATTATGAATTATCAATTATCAATTATGAATTATCAATTATCAATTATGAATTATCAATTATGAATTATCAAT
>JAYEHB010000095.1:0-2504 GCA_034659375.1 Thermodesulfobacteriota bacterium | reverse complement strand
ATGTTCTCTTGAAGGCAAGGATGGCTTGTGTTTAGCATTATCGTATCTGAAAATCAGTTGACCATCTTTTTTCTGATAGTAATAGGCATATGCCAGTATTTCAAGTTTATACTTGGCAGCGATATATCCTTTTATATATAAAACTGAATTATTTACCAACACCACCGTGACATTAATGACAGCCTGTTTTCCAGGTCTTATTTCCTGATGAAAATCAAAATACTCAGAAAAACCATAATCTTCAAATTTTTCCAAGGCCTGACGGAAGCGTGCAAGATATGTATTAAGCGACATACTTAATATTGTGTAATGTGTTTAAACGTTCTTTCATGCTTAATGAAAATTGATATTCACCAACCCATTCCACATATTCCATATCCTTTCCTGACAAGTTTTCTGCAGTCCATGTATTAATAAATTCTTCCGAAGATATTTTGTATTTCTTTTCAAATTTCAAAAGCCGTTTTTGGGCGAGGCTAAGACTATATTCAAAACGTGATGTTGCCGCCTCCAAAGCTTCCAACAAAACTTCAGATGCTTTATTGGGCTGATCTGTTTTTAAAATTATTTTTCCCATATCATGCCTCCATTATGTTTTCATCTTTTCATATGATATGTAAATTTTCATAAAAAGGCAAGATTAGTTCATGACAGCCTGTTTTCCAGGTCTTATCTCCTGAGGAAAATCAAATTTACATTTCTGCTTTTTGGAACCAGAGTTCAAACATATAGATGGCCCATAATACAGCACCATAATTTTTCCTGCCCGACTGGTGAATTTCCCATATTCTATGTAAAGTATCTGTATTAAAAAATGTTGAAATGCAGGAATTGGCGCCAAAGAGAGTATTTTCCACATCTGATTTAAGTTCATCTCTGAACCAGTCTGCAAGGGGGACTGAAAATCCCATTTTTTTCCTGTAAAGGATCTCATCCGGTAGTTTGTTTTTAAGTACCTGCTTTAAAATATACTTTTTTTCACCTTTGTTATACTTTAATGCAATGGGGATGGATGCGGCATACTCAATAACCTTATGATCAAGAATGGGTGCTCTTACCTCCAGGGAGTGGGCCATACTCATTCTGTCCACCTTTACAAGAATATCCCCGGGAAGATAGGTCTTAAGGTCAGTGTATAATATTTTAGACAGATGATTATCTGTGTCTGCTTTATTATAAGTCAGTGAATACATCAGAATCATCCGGGCCTCTGTACACAATTTCATCGCACATTCTACTAATCAAGGCATCAGAAACAGGTTCAAATGTTCTGTAATTAAATTTACCGGCTATTCCGCACATATTATTATAATTTCGATAGTTCCTTACAAATCAATGTATTTTCTTAAAAAAGGTCCCATTATCTCGGTAACAAAGAGGGGCAGTTTTCTCCAATAGTCGTCAGCACCTTCAAGCCTTGATTTCCCTTGTAAACTATCATTTTCCCATGAATCATTTGCTATTGAAAACGTGCTCCAGTAAAGTGGAGCTGGTTTTGCCCCCCACTGTTTTTTAAATCTGAATGTGCCTTCTTCCTGAGTAGATCTTCCAAAATCAAAAAGAGGAAACCCATTGTCAGAGGCATATTTTAAAAAAGTCCAGTAGAGAAGCATATTAGGATTCCATCGGTTAAAACGCCTTAATGATGATGCCCATG
Organism: Thermodesulfobacteriota bacterium; assembly: GCA_034659375.1. GTDB lineage: Bacteria > Desulfobacterota > Desulfobacteria > Desulfobacterales > Desulfobacteraceae > DATFJZ01. Next base: position 847 of record JAYEHB010000095.1, on the reverse strand, counting down.
GAATGGATACCTGTTCGGGATGGCACAAGATGATGCCGCCTGCTGCCGGTGTTTTATCCGGCATTCTAACAATTGCAAGATGAGCTTTATTTCCATAATTTTCAAGAACAGATTTCAGCCATTTTATACTGTGAACCGGTGAACCGAGATCCTTCATGTTTTCAGAAAAAAGAGGATAAAAGTCAGATAAAAGTTCAAAACTGCCAATATCGGCAGTTAATCCGTCACGCATGGGTTTTTTTACCTGGCTCCTGTGCTTCGATTTAAAGGACTTTAACAGTTTTTCTGAATCAGAAGGCAATTCCAAAAGCATTCTGACTTTAGCTTGATGAAGAGTTTTATCATCGCTGAGACCGGCAAATGGTTTAGTGCTTCTGATTGTTATGTAGTTTATTCTTTTTTGCTTTGCTTTTTTTATTGCTTCTGAAATAAGTACTTTTTCTATACTTTCAGAGTCGGCTAATGATCCTGCTGCATCACAAAATGGGAGTGAAACAAAACCTCCTTTGGACAGAGGGAGGTGGTGATGAATAAGGGGTAAGGGAGTTACAAGCAATAATAATACCCGCTATCGTTAAGAGTGCTGAAGATTACCTGAATATCGAACCTGCATACGGGTACTTTATATTCTTGTAAGTCCCTAAGACACCAACTATTTTTTTTGTGGGATTGTCTTCTTTAGCTAACAGGTAGCAGCCCTTGAATTTCCATATTTGGGGTCGGACCTGACTAAGTTACTTAAATTGTTAGAAATAGGGTCAAAAAACAGTGTTTTTTGACACTTAGATTGCCCATTTTGGGGCTGAAAAGGACGGTTTAACAATCAAATGGTTTCCAATGGAAACGA
>JAYEHB010000094.1:0-2505 GCA_034659375.1 Thermodesulfobacteriota bacterium | reverse complement strand
CAGAAGATGTCCTTATCTCCTTTCTTGATTTCTGTGAAAATCACCAGGCATTTAAAGCATACAGTGAATTTCTTGGTAAAAATGAAAATTCCATAAAAATTGAAAGACTTCTTGCAGAAAAAGTTGCCTTAGATAACTGCTGGAACATGCTTGACAGCTTTGATAATCTATCTTTTTTAAAAAAAGATTCAGATATAATTAAAAATGCCATTACCATTATGAATAGAGGAAATTGGGAAGAGGCTCAAGAGGTCATGAGACCTTTGCCAAGATCCTCCTGCTTTATTCATATCCGCATGTTCTGCCGTGCCATGACTTCTTTTTATATTGATAATGACAAGGATATGGTCAAAGCTTTATCCATGATTGGAGAAACTTCCATCTTTAATGATATTGCAGATATTCTTAAGGCAAATGTCAAATTCAATGAAGAAAAAAGGAACAGAAAAGAAAAAAGGAACAGAATAAAAGGAAAGGAATCCCTTTTAAAACTTCTGTTCACAGAAGAGTTAGCTGTCACTGATGAGATTGAAGCTCTTTTAAAACAAATAAAACAAAATCAAAACAGCACAAACTCTGTAAAACAGATCTCTAAACTTGCCCATTTAATCTATCCTGAAGCCCCTGATATTGCCAAAGCTTATATTTTAGAAATAATCTGGACGCCTGATCTGTTTTACAACGATTATAATGCACCTGAAAATTATTTTAACATGGCAAAAAAACTGATTAATCAAAAAACAGATTATCTCAAAACAAAAATAGATCTTATTATTTTTAAGAATGTTTTTGTCAATGCCGGTAAATTCATTGAACTTGCCAAAAATGAATTTTCAGATTCCCAGGAGAGGTCAATTGCAAAATCCATGGTGATTCAGCATGTTGTATCTTTTTACTCTCAAAACAAAGTGCCTGAACAGCTGTCTAACGTAAATGTACAGACAAAAAAACTTCTTGGGACAAAATCAAGTTATTGGGAGACTGCTCTTTTGGAAATGGCATATCAGGGTGTTAAGACTGATCCCCACAACAGAGAACTGTTTGAACTTGCAGCCGACTTTTCATGCAACCTGCGTGATTCAAAAAATGTGAAAGAAAATATATTTCTTTTAATGTCTGAATCTTTTTCTGATGATCCTTATTCATATCTTGAACTTGCTTCTGTTTACCATCAAAAAGGTGCCTATCGAAAAGCTGAAAACATTCTTAAAAAAGCAATGGAGCTTGCTCCCCATGACAGCAGAGTTCTTGATAAACACGTTATTTCACTTATCATATCAGCTGATAAAAATTTAAACAAAAACAAATTTCATCTTTTATGGAATGATGTTGAAAAAGCAGAAAATCTTAATTCAAAAAAGAGTGAACTGCTGTTAAATGAAAAAAAACTCTTTTACAGAATCTGTGAAAAACCTGAGATACCTGTCAAAATCTTAAAACTAAAGCTTGATGACTTTTCAAATTTTGAGAGAATAAAGATACTGGCATTAATGCTTCTGGATATTGGAAAAAGAAAATTAAATGAAAAGAAAAAAATCGAAAAAAAATTAAAATCCCTTTTTAATAAAGAAAAGATTAAAGATTTGACATCATCTGAAGCTTTAAATCTTCTCATGCCTCTCCCTGGAGATTGGCAGAATATTTTTCTAAACCAGGATATGACATCTGTTTTTATTGGAAATTTTCAAAATTTCCTTAACCTGCTTGACAATACTGATCTGTTTACTCTCATTGATCAAATTCTACGGCCTGATCTTTGTGACTATTTTGTGAACAACCTTGCCCATAGAGTAGATGTCCTTGAAAAAAAGAAAGAAAAAAGGGATCTATGCCTGGAATTTTATCTTGCAACATTAGATTATTTAAATTCTCCTAGGGCAATGGGGCATGATTCTCTGATGTTTGAGGACATCATTGAGGAAGCTGACACAGAAATGGAACAAAATTTAAAAAAAGCAGCACAAAGGCTGTCGAGACATACAGCAGGTAACTTCAAAATAGCCCTTGAAACCTTTGATTTTGACATTCTTGACGGTCCGTCCTTTTCTGGTAATTTTCCTTTTAACCCCTTTGATTGTGATGATGATTTTGATTTTGATGATGACTTTGATTTTGATGATGACTTTGATTTTGATGATGACTTTGATTTTGACGATGACTTTGATCTGCCAGCTGGAATGCCGTTCCCTGATTTTAACATGCCCCCTGAAAAATTCCTTAGCATGTTGGATGATGATAATTTTATGATAAAAACGTTATTTGAAAACATCCGGAATAAGCTTGAGGCAATAATTGATGAAAAAGAGTTAAGAGGGGCATCAAAAGCAGTGCTTATGGGAGAAAAAAGCAATATAAGGGCCGACCCTGAATTCGACGAGCTAGGACAATTAATCAAAACATTATTTAAAACTGTTTTTAAAAATAAAAAGAAATTTAGCTTGTCAAAAGAGGCAAAAACAATCTTTCTTGATTAAATAAAATTATGAACAATTAACAGTGAAAATA
>JAYEHB010000093.1:0-2505 GCA_034659375.1 Thermodesulfobacteriota bacterium | reverse complement strand
TGCTTATCAAGCCTAATGTCCTTGGCCCATTTGATCCGGATTCCGGGATTGTAACACACCCAAAGGTTGTTGGAGCCCTTGTAAAAATTTTAAAACAAAAGGGTTTAACCGTTGTGGTGGGGGAAGCCAGTGTTGTCGGCACAGACACCATGACTGCCTTTAAAAAAGCTGGTTATTTTGAAATTGCTCAAAAATATGGAATAAAACTTGTTGATTTTAATAAGGAAAAGAGGAGAAAAGTTAAGTTCAATAATCGGATACTGAAAATTCCCGAAATTGTTTTTTCCCACGAATATATCAATATTCCTAAGCTTAAGACCCACGATCAGGCCTTTGTTTCCATCTCCATGAAAAATCAGAAAGGGCTTTTGATGTCAAATGACAAAAAAGCATTTCACAGAAAAGGCATCTATGTTCTTGGTCAGAACGTTCTTCTGCTGTCATCAATCGTACAGCCTGATTTGAATATTGTGGATGGAATTGACTCTCTTGAAGGTAATGGGCCGGGGCAGTGGGGCATTAAAAAAAATATGGATATTTTGGTTGCGGGTTGTGATATGTTTGAGGTTGATAATGTCTGTGTGGACATTATGGGCTTTGACATTGATCGTATTGAGTATATACCAAAAACAGATTATAGTACTGTGGGACTTGGTATTAAGGAGGTTCGGTCAAATTTTATTGAACCTGAATTTAACAGAGCAAGGAAAAAATTGAATTGCTGCTTCTGGCTGGGTGAGGCATGTTCAGGGTGTAATCAGAATATCAGAGCATCTGTGACAGGTTTATGGAAACGACCCTTTCGTGCATGTTCTTTTCTTTTTCAGTCGATTTTCAGTAGAATGAACATTGTGGCTGGTAACTGCGAAAATATTAATTTTGATAGTGCCGATTCTGTGATCTGCATTGGAGAATGTACCAGAAAAGAAGCCGAGAGAAAAGGATATAAGTTTATCCCCGGTTGTCCGCCTGATGTTAAAACCATCATTAAAAATTTATGATTTTTTGAGGTGTTTTATTGAATGGAACGATTTATTTTTAAAGAACATGCCCTGGAATATTCAAGAGGGGTTAAAAAACGTATCGAAATTACCGAAACCATTGAATCAATACTCACAAGCTTTGCGGACGTACTACCTGCATCCAAAACAGGACGTATCCTTATTAAGCCTAATCTGCATATGGATTTAAATTCATTGATGGGAAATACAACTGATCTTAGAATTCTTTCAGATTTAATACGGTTGCTTCAAAAAAGAGGGTACAAAAATCTTATAGTGGGCGAGGGTACAAACTGTGGTATGCATCGGTTCAATATTGATGTTTATTCAAGGCTTGGGGTCACAGATCTGGTTTCATATTATGGCGTTGAATTTGTGGATTTCAACAAAAGTAACGGTATTGAGATTGAATTGTCCGGTAACACAAAAGCCAGAGTTGCAGATATCTGTCTGGAAAACGACTGTTTTATAGATGTCCCTAAAATTAAAACCCACAGGCTTGTTGCACTTTCAGTTTGTTTGAAAAGTCTTGTTGGCTGTTTTGTCAGAATGGATAAACGCAAAATTCATCTTCATATTGATCAGCAGATAGTGAAAATGAATGAAATCATTAAACCGGATCTTTATATTGTGGATGGACTGATTGCAAAACAGGGGCAGGGGCCTGCATGGGGTGAGCCGGTGAGGCTGGATACTCTGATTGCCGGAACAGATCCTTTTTTGCTTGATGCTTTTTGTGCATGGTTTACAGGGTTTGAATATAATGAAATCAATTACCTCAAACTTGCCATGGAAAGAAACATCATTGACCAGGAACTTCTTGATGCCATTAGAAACAGTGTAGAACAGATTCCCTTGAAAAAAGCTACACCCCAGCGGTTTGTAAATTTTCTTGCCACGCCTTTATTAGATCCGATAAGAAACTTAATCAGACCTCTGTCCGACAACAAGTGGATTACAAAATTTTTATATCATACAAAGATTCGGGAAGACCTGTATGATGATGAAGATCCTCAAATTCAAGAAATTGTTATTGATAAAAGCAAATGTAATTTGTGTAAAAGCTGTAATGATATCTGCCCCATGAATATTGATATAACAGACAGCCGGTTTTCTGTTGAAAGTACGGGATGTATAAAATGTCTTTACTGTTATATGATCTGCCCTGAAAAATGTATTAGCCTCCAGGGAAATTTAGGATATCTGGTCAGGGCCATGGCAGACTATCAACCACACATAGACAAACTTGGGTATAATGGGGTCGGGCCACGCTAAGTGTCTGAAATATAAGCAAATACCTTCTAAAAAAGGGCTTAAAACAGGCTTAGAGTGGCAATTTTGACCCCAAAATTGACGGTTTAAGAAAAAAGAACCAATAAAATGGGGACAGGTACATTATGCATGTATCGTCCCCGTTTTATTTTTTTTGTGATTGTCAATTCTCGCTTCAGTGGTTATACTCAAATAAGAGATATAGAGAATAACAAGAAGCAGAGGGAGGGTA
>JAYEHB010000092.1:0-2513 GCA_034659375.1 Thermodesulfobacteriota bacterium | reverse complement strand
TCCAAGGAGCCTTATCCCCGCGCTCTTTGGTATTTCTGTAAACCTTATAGCCTTTAAGTGGTGAATTTTTATTTATCAAATCAAAATTTTCCTGATCCCGATAAAAAGCCACACATCCCGGATGAGGAGCTGCAAGGGGAGCTAATGTTTCTGTTACAGTTTTATCTTTTGCATCAAAAAAAATGAGATTTCCAAAACGAATGCGGGCAGCAAAAGGACCTGCGGCAGAAATCCCCTTCTGGGGAATCTGACCAAAAAGATTTGTCACCATATCAACATCACCATCACTTTGCATACTATCTGGAAGCACCACGGGAGGTATGAGGTCTTTAAATGCAACGCCATGCCGTCCCCAACGGGACCACTGAATTGATTTAATATCTGCCTCACAGGTAATTTTTTTACAATCTTTTTTTGCCGGTTCAAGCCAGATGAGATCACCTTTTGAAAGCTCAGATGCCACTGCGTGGCGGTGACGACCCTGGTATGTTTTCCAGAACTCTTCAGCTAATTCAAGCTCCATACCATTACCCTTGAAGAGCCCCTCTTTTTTATCTTTATCTTTAACTGGATGACCACTCAATTTTACTTTCCATACTTCATCCCTGGAATCTGTGTAATTGAGACAGGGCATTTTTTTAGCAGTGGGTCGATTAGCATCCAAATGCTGGATTAACGGCTTAAGTTCATCAAACTTTTTTAATTTTGTTGTACCAAGCTGAATAATTCCGGTACGGGTTTCACTTCCCGGCCTTATAATTTCAGCTAAAAATACATTATCCGGAACATTGTGCATTTTACTGTTTGGTCCAAGCTGGGCATCACGGGCTTGAGTAAGCCACAGATTTTCATCCATATATCCAAGGGTTCCACCACTTATAATGGTCATCAATGTCCGCAGCGAACCACGAACTCCTGTGGAGGGGAGAATGACATCGTTGCCCATGGTCAGAGCTTTATATGATTTATGATCAGCCTTTTTTGAAACAGGTACAGGATTACAACACATAAGCGGGGAAAGAGTTTTAACTTCCAAATCTAAAATTCCACTGCGTCTATGCTGCTCATCAGGGTGTTCATCAGCTGTTAATGCGGTTGGCAAATATCGTTTTACCTTGTCAGGAAATGGAATAAACGTATAAGGATTATGAAATGATTCTCCGATATGGCTTGCTGAAACCGCATTCCGGTTACTTCCCTTTTCCTGGGTATTTGACCCTCTACCGTAATTTTTTTTATTGTTATATTTATCCATTATTATTTCAACTCCTGTGCAAATGTAGTTATCGTTTCAGCCCCTTGTCCTTGTGCAGAGATTGATTTTATTTCAAGACGTCCACCGCTTTTACTTGATCCCACACAAAGAATTCCAAGATGAATCGCACGAAGCGTTTTAATAAGCCACTTGATTTCATCTTCAGTTGGTGCTGTCAAAGATATCCTTCCGGAAAATTTTAAATCTTTTCCAATAAGAACCTGATTATTAAATTTACGTTCCCGGTATTCTGCATCCATAAAGTCTGCTGCACCTTCAACTGTATCAAGATCAAAACTGCGAAGATAGACAACATCATCAACAACTTTAATTCGCCCGATTCCACGGTTACTGCTGCCACCAACAATAAGATCATTTCCAAGAATCTCAACAATCTCAGCAATAAACTCCGTGTATTGACTGTTTTCACCGGCACCCGCTTTCAGAGTAATGGAAAGATCTGCCGCAGCCATCGGGGGAATTGCTTCAAGCGACATAAGAGCCCCCTTTGCAGCGGCACCAGTATGACGATTTATCATATTGTGGGTTCGTTCGTTTATCGATTTACAATTTATAACAGCATCTGCAATTTGAACAATAGAGCCGTTCTCAAAAACTCCGTCAAAGCCTGCACCAAACCACTCTGCAACCTCTGCAACCTCTGCAACTTCTGCAACCTCTGCAACTTCTGCATCCTCTGCATCCTCTGCATCCTGAAATTTCATATCAATTTTATCAGCATAGCCGGTTCTTAAAACACCGGCCAGCGCACTTCCACGAAGAAGTGTTTCACCATTGCCGTTCCTTGCAACAACCTGCATATTAGAACTCCCACCGGCACCAGGTGCTACCCCTTCAGGGAATAAAACCTTTAAGGTGATTTTATAAATATTATTCATTTTAATTATCCCCCTTATCCGCCACAAGAAGATCTTGACACACCTTCAATACTTTTTTCATATGTGCCGGGTCTTTCTGAATACCGTCTTCAATCTGCTCGATAACGCCTTTCCAGCGATCCCAGATTGACTCAGGCCGATCAGTCTTTTGACGATTAAGATACTCAATCGCCTTGTCTGCATCAAGACCTGTAAGTTCGCGAACACGTGAAATCTGACTTGCGGAAAGATGATTTGTTTTTGCATCCTGCCAAAGTTTAAAACCCTCTTTACCAAAATTGTTACGGGCTTTGGGAACAACTTTGGGTTTTGGCTCTTCAGGAAAAAGCCGTTCTGCAATACCAGGATGGGGAAGAACT
>JAYEHB010000091.1:0-10907 GCA_034659375.1 Thermodesulfobacteriota bacterium | reverse complement strand
AGACCTTTGTCCTTCTTTTATCCTTGACATATATGGATGGGGCAGAAACTCTAAAGGATCTGATTTTACAGGCTTTTTCTATGGATGCTTCCAATGAAGCAGAAAACTCTATAGAGATAAATATCTCCCCTCATACTGTAAATGCCGATGACTCCAATCAATTGAAGAATTTAGTAGAAGAGTCTTTTTTTAAAACAAAATCGCTCGTAATAGAGGATACTGTAGCAAATATTGAAGAGAGCCTGCAGCCTCTTAGAGAACAGCAAAGGGAAAAAACTGCATCCGGGGTCAAAAAGAGCAAATCTTGCGAAAAAACTGTATCATTAAAAGGAAACTTTATAGATCTGAAAACAAAAAACTCTGGTCCTATCTGGGTGGAAAGCCTCTCTTTACATGCAATTTCCTTTAAAATATCAAAATCACACCAGGTTAAAGTCAATGCTTTTCTTGATATTAAATTCACCCTGGATGATATAAACAAGTCCATTATAAAAAGAAGGATCGTGGTCAGAGAGGTAAAAGAGAACTATGTTAATGCTGATTTCTACAATCCGCCTCCCTATTCAAAAAAGCTTGGCTTTTATTTTATGGGCTGGTCAGGCAGCAATCTTTCAGGCAAATCAACGACCTAATGTTGAACCGACCCTAAAAATTTAATAAGATCCAAAAATATCTTTGCATGGGTGATAAGGGGCCAGATTTAAATCTGCCCCTTACATGTTAGTAACATAGATATCACCGAAAATTGTCATTGAAAATCCACCAACTTCAATTTCTCCAAAACTCTTTCCAAAAGGGTCATTGCCGACAGTAATTGCACCAGTTGAAAAACCATCAATTTTTATCTCAAATCCATCAAAATGATAATTGATTGATCTCTGTTTTCCATTTTCAGACTCAATCCTTTCAAGCTTTGAATATGAATCTCCCGCATTGATTGATCCCTTAAGTGAAGCCTTTTTGAATTCAAGGATAGAAAGATCGTCAAAAAAACCATTGTCAAGCTTCTCAGAATCCAGGGAAACCGAGTAATTTCTGCCCTTTTCTTTAAAAAACTTTTCACCAAAATCTGCAAACTGAATCAGATCACCAATACTTTTTTCAGAGATACCTGCCTGACCAGTAATTAACTGCATCTCATCATTGGACAAAAGATCAAGATCAGCCAATGCTGTTTGAGATGAAAAAAGTAAAACCATAACAAGCACAATGTATTTAATAAAAATGTTTTTTCTCATTTTATATCCCTCCCCGGGTAGAGATTGAAAATTTTCCACTCTCCCCAAAAAATCTATCCATTAGAAGCTGTCTCCTTGCAAGACCTGTAAACATTAACAGCAAAGCCCGTGCCATCGCAAACAAACACTGTAAATTCAATATATTATCCCATTTAAGCTCTTTTTACAGACTTTGATACATTTTCAACTTGAAAAAAAGCTTTTCAAAATGATATGATCACCATGGCAGAATTTTCTGCCACAACATATTTAAAATAATGCAATGACCATGCTCCAGCCATGCCGGTTATATGAAAGTCCTGTCAAACCAGTAGGGGCACCTCCCTGTGGTTGCCCTTCATCATTTGTTGTGTGCAGACTTAGACCACCAGGGCTGCCCATGGCAGTTATAGAGACAAAAGGTGATTTATGCAGGCTGAAGATTTAAGAAGCCATGAGATGCTTGGCTATGATGAAAACACAGGGTTTCCTCTTCTTGGTCAATACAGGATCATGGCAATGGGAACCACGGGCTTGGGAAGGCTTCTTCAGGATCTTAACCAAAGTCTTGGACAGGAAAAAATGGAGATCCTGTTAACACGCTTTGGATATGAAGGTGGGTTAAGCCATGCTGCTGTGATTTCAGAACTTTATACGTTTGACAATATAGAGGAACAACTTAAAGCAGGAAGTGTCATACGCAGATTGGCTGGACTTGCTGAAGAAAAACTTTTTGCAATTGATTATGATCTAAAAAAAAAGAGATTAAGATTTAAAGGAACATGGACAAATTCATTTGAAACACTTATCTGGAATTCCATGAATGATAAAGCAGCAAAACCCACATGCAGTATTCTCTCCGGCCTTGTCAGTGGATATGCCACGGCTGTTTTCGGCACCAATATTCTGGTCAAAGAGATCTCCTGCCAGTCCCAGGGAAATGAATACTGCACATTTGAAGGACGTACCCTTAAGGAATGGGGTATCTTGGAAACAGACGTAAACCATTTTGCCAAAATAGAAGAGATTAAAAAGCAACTTGACCATCTGCGCATTAATCTTGATAAAGCCAACAAATTCATTGGCACCCAAAATACCAGAATTAAAGAGCTTAAAAAAAGAATTCATCCTGAAAATAAGCATGGTGTTATTTTCCGAAGCAGCTCCATGGCAAAAACTATTATGCTGGCAGAAAAAGTTGCCAACACCAATGCTTCAGTCCTTATCCAGGGAGAAAGCGGCACCGGCAAGGAGGTTCTTGCCCGCTTTATCCATAATAATTCAGACAAAAAGGCAGAACCGTTTATGGATATCAACTGTGCTGCACTTCCTCCCAACCTCCTTGAAGCAGAACTTTTTGGTCATACAAAAGGAGCTTTTACCGGTGCCGAAAGAGAGAAAAAAGGGTTGTTTGTTGAAGCAAAAAAAGGCACAATATTTTTAGACGAAATAGGAGAATTACCCATTGATCTCCAGGCAAAGCTATTGCGGGCACTGCAGGAAAAAAAAATCCGCCCTGTTGGAGGAACAAAAAACATTCCTGTCAATGCCAGGATTATAGCCGCAACAAACCAGAACCTTAAGGAGATGATTTACAATGGAAAATTTCGTGAAGACCTCTATTACCGTATTGCTGTATTTCCCATTTTCATCTCTCCTCTAAGGGAAAGACGTCAGGATATCCTTCTTCTTGCAAGACATTTTCTTACAAAACTAAACTCTCATCATCCTGGATTTTCCCCTGAAGCCATTAAAAAATTGGAAACCTTTGCCTGGCCGGGCAATATCAGAGAACTTGAAAACTGGGTGGAATATGCTGTGGTGCTGGCAAATAAGGATCAACTTATAAACCCGGACCATTTTCCTGTTAATGATTTTTATGAAGAAAAAGATCCTGTTTCAACCATTGGAAAAGATTTTCCATCGTGCAGGGAATTGGAAAAACGGTATATCAAACAAATTCTTAATCATACAAACAACAACAAAACAGAAGCTTCCAAAATACTTGGCATAAGCATCAGCACGCTCTGGCGACGACTTCAATCCAATGAGCTGTAATATTTTATATTGCCCCCTGACTCTTTAGCTTAAGAAAATTTTAACATGATACCATGGAAACAATTTAAATGATAAACCTGACATTCAAATCAATAGAAAATATAAAACGAATAGCCTTTCATAAGTACAAGCTCTTATTAACAGATAAGCAGGCCATGGACATCATGGACTATCATTTTATGCATAAAAAGGTGCCATTTGATAAACTTATAGAAAGATTCCTGGATAAGGCCGTTGGGAAATAGTTCTGATTTTGTATGCTTTTGGTGCAACGCCGAATACGAGTTAAAATACTGCACCCTGTTGGTGGATTTTAAAATTTCCATGACCCTAAGGCCGTTGGGGTAACGCAGTAGATGGAACAAAAACAAGCTATTTTGTTCAAGTTATAAAATTTGTGTTCCTAAAGTCTTGACAATTTGATTTTAAACCATTAATAATATCTTAAATTTTTCGCTGGGGGAGCTGTAAAAAGCTGAGAAAGGCATAACGCCTGAACCCTTGGAACCTGACACGGTTAGTACCGACGTAGGGAAGCGGAGTTCTCACATCACAATGTCACATCTTTTAGAGAAATCCCCTTTTTTATATTAAGTACCCGAGCATAATTAATTCTATGTTTTGTAATTGAGATTGTCATATATAGCAATAATCTCGCCGAAAATTTTATGGAATTATTTTTGCTCAGGTACTTACCGGTGGTAACGAGTCTGTAATTTGCAGGAGAAAAACATGAAAATCAGACTGAACGGAAAAAATCTTTCCATTACCTGTTCTACCCTGCTTGATTTAATTGTACACCAGAACCTTGATCAAAAAGCTGTGGTTGCTGAATACAATTATAAAGTTGTTAAACAGGATGACTGGGAAAAAGTAAAAATCAACAATGGCGATAATATTGAGCTTTTAAGTTTTGTTGGAGGGGGATGAATGGAACAGGATAAAAATGATACTCTTTACCTTGGGAAACAAGGTTTTTCAAATCGTCTTTTAACAGGCACAGGAAAATTCGCATCCAGGGAGCTAATCCCTGTAATGCTTGATGCCTGCGGTTCTGAAATGATTACTGTGGCATTACGCAGAATTGACAAAATGGATCAAACTGAAAATATACTTAAATTTATTCCAGATAATGTAACTCTTCTGCCAAACACTTCAGGTGCAAGAACAGCAAAAGAAGCAGTTCGCATTGCAAGAATTGCAAAACAGGCAGGATGCGGCAGCTTTATCAAAATCGAGGTGATCACAGATATAAAGTATCTGCTGCCTGACAACAGTGAGACTTTAAAAGCCACAGAAATTCTGGCAAAGGAGGATTTTACTGTTTTGCCTTATATGATGCCGGATTTAACACTGGCAAAAAAACTTGAGCAGGCAGGTGCTGCGGCAGTTATGCCGTTAGGTGCTCCCATCGGGTCAAACAGAGGACTTGAGATGAAGCCCATGATTGAAATTCTGATTCAAAACATGGAAATTCCTGTTATTGTTGATGCAGGCATAGGCAAGCCTTCAGATGCTGCTCTGGCCATGGAAATGGGTGCAGATGCGGTTCTGGTCAATACTGCCATTGCAACAAGCTGGGATCCTGCCATGGCTGCAAAGGCTTTTTCCATGGCAGTAAAGGCTGGAAGAATGGCATATCTTGCAGAGATGGCCCAGGATACAAAATATGCAAAAGCCTCATCACCACTTACCGGCTTTTTACGGGAGGATTAATGTCTTTTCTTGAACAGATAAAAGAGGCTGATCTATTTGATTTTAACAGATATTGTAGTTGTGTCACAGAACAGGATATTGAAGCAACAATTCAAAAAGAGAACCTGACCAGATTTGATTTTTTGAATCTTCTTTCACCAAAGGCTCTCCTTTTTCTTGAAACCATGGCAGTAAAGGCAACCAGCATTACGAGACAGTATTTCGGCAGAACAATAGGAGTTTATGCTCCCATGTACATATCTGATTTCTGTTCAAACCAGTGTACATACTGCGGATTTAACGTAAAAAATTCATTTAAGAGAAAAAAACTCTCAATCCCTGAAATTGAAAAAGAGGCCCAGGCACTTTCTGACACTGGAATCAGGCAGGTTCTGGTACTTACAGGTGAGGCACCTGAAAAAACACCTCTCTCTTATCTTGTAAAAGCTGTTGAGATATTAAAGCAATACTTTGCATCCATATCCCTTGAGATATTTCCCATGGATACTGAAGATTATGCTGCGTTAAGGCAGGCCGGTGCAGACTCTCTTACTGTTTTCCAGGAGGTATATGACAGAGACATCTATCAAAAAGTTCATTTATCAGGAAAAAAAGCAGACTATAGGTACAGACTTTTCACACCTGACAGGGGAGCTGCTGCAGGCTTCAGATCCATTACTATCGGTGCTCTGTTTGGGCTTGGAGATCTTGTAAAAGAAGCGTTTCTTTCAGGAATCCATGCACAATTTCTTGAAAAAAAATATCCTGATGTGGAAATCTTACTCTCCATACCAAGGATGAGAAAAGCCAAGGGAGGGATTTCTCCTGAAAATATTCTTTCAGATATCAGGTTTGTGCAGTTTATGCTGGCATGGAGGCTTTTTATGCCGAAAGTCGGTATCAGTATTTCCACAAGAGAATCACCAGAGTTCAGGGACAGACTTGTCTCCCTGGGAGCAACCAAATTTTCAGCAGGCTCAAGAACTGATGTTGGAGGTTATTCAAGTATTGGTGAAGAAAATACTGCTCAATTTGAAATATCAGACAACAGAAGTGTGGAACAAGTGACCGCAATGATCAAACAGAGCGGGTATCAGCCGGTGTTTAAAGACTGGGAGATCATTTAAGTAAATATTTACATGATAAGCCGAATATTTACATTTAAAGAAATAATCTCCTTGTCTGATTGCCAATGGTAAACAGCCTCTATTTAAAAATTTAAAAACGCTGGAGATCATTATCAAAAGGAAAAACATATGATAAAAACAGGAATTGCCGGTGTCGGCGGTATTGGTTCCAATGTTGCGCAGATACTTGTCCGGGCAGGTCTTGGTTATCTGAAAATTGTTGATTTTGACAATGTTGAACAATCCAATTTAAACAGGCAGTTCTATTTTGCAGATCAGGTGGGGTATTTAAAAACCGATATGCTGAAAAAGAATCTCACAAAAATTAATCCAAAAATAATTATTAAAAAGAGAAATATAAAAATTAACAGGAATAATATTGAATCAATCTTTTCAGATTGTGATCTTATTGTGGAGGGGCTGGACAAAAAAGAAGATAAAAAAATGTTATTTGAAAAATTTGTAAAGCTCAATAAACCCGTTGTTTCAGCCAGTGGTATTGCAGGGGATAATATAAAGAGTATCAGTACCAGAAAATTGGGAAACAATTATATTACAGGGGATTTTATTTCCGATGATGATGTGGTGGAGCTTTTCCCTGCAAAGGTAATAATGGTTGCATCCATAATGAGCAGTATTGTGTTAAAACTTAACAGGGTGTCTTAAATCTTGCAGATAAGAGGGATAAAAATGAATAAAAAAAAATTCCCAAAAGGAATATATGGAATTCTGGCTGAACAATTCTCTTGTGGCAGGGGAAATATAAGAACCGCCGAGGAGATGGTAAATGCAGGCGTTGATCTGCTTCAGTATCGTGAAAAACTTACAACAAAGAGTTTAAAACAGATCTATGATGAGTGTCTGGAAATAAGAAAAATCACAAGAGATGCAGGCACCTTGTTTATAGTGAACGATTATGCAGATATAGCTCTTATGGTGGAGGCTGACGGAATTCATACAGGTCAGGATGATCTGCCGGTGAGCCAGTTGAGAAAAATTGCAAAAGATATGATCATTGGTGTTTCCACCCACTCTCCTGAACAGGCAGACAAAGCTGTTGCTGATGGTGCTGATTATATTGGTGTTGGTCCAATCTTTGCGACAAAGACAAAAGACAATGTGTGTGATCCTGTGGGATTGGAATATCTTGACTATGTGGTTAAAAATATCTCCATACCATTTGTGGCAATCGGCGGAATAAAAAAGCATAATCTTGGAACCATTGTTAACAGGGGAGCTGATACAGTCTGCCTTGTTACTGAAATTGTCGGTGCTGAAAATATTAAAGAAACAATTGCAGAAATTAAAAAAACATATAACCGGCATGGCCGGAGCAGGGTATTCGCCCCGGCCACAACAAAGAATGAAAGTCATTAGGTTCCAAATAGTTGGAAGGACTTTCATATAAAAAAAGGAAACCAGGTTTGAAAAAATATAAGACTCAAATGGAAGCTGCCAGAAAAGGAATCGTAACTCCTGTAATGCAGGATGTTCTGGATGATGAAAAAATATCAGAACAGGATCTTTTAACTGGTATTGCAAAGGGTGAAATAGTGATACCTGCCAACATAAATCATACCGGCATCAGGGGAATTGGTGTTGGCAAAGGACTTAGAACAAAAATCAATGTAAATCTTGGTGTTTCCGAGGACAAATGTTCCTTTGAACTGGAAATGGAAAAAGCTGACCTTGCCATGGAACTAAAAGCCGATTCCATAATGGATCTTTCCACTTCAGGTGATACCAGAAGTTTTAGACAAAAACTTGTAAAAACCATACCAGTTATGATTGGAACAGTACCAATTTACGATACCTTAACCCGCACAGGAAAAAAGGCAAAGGATATTACCCTGGATGAATGGTTTGAAACTGTAAATATTCATGCCAGAGATGGTATTGATTTTGTTACCATCCATGCAGGATTGAATTTAAAAACCCTGGAAAGTATAAAAAGAAATCACAGGCTCATGGGAGTGGTGAGCAGGGGCGGTTCCATACTTGCAGAGTGGATGGTAAAAAACAACAGAGAAAATCCGTTTTATGAAAATTTTGACCGGCTTATAGAGATTTGTGCAAAAAATGATATCTGCATAAGCTTAGGGGACGGACTGCGGCCCGGAGCATTAAAAGATTCAACAGATGCACCCCAGATAGAAGAGCTTATTACCCTGGGAGAACTGACAAAAAGAGCATGGGAAAAAGATGTTCAGGTAATAATAGAAGGACCAGGGCATGTGCCGTTAAATGAGATCGAAATGAATGTCAAATTACAGAAAAAGCTGTGCCACAATGCTCCTTTTTACGTATTAGGCCCTTTGGTTACAGATATTGCACCAGGGTATGATCATGTCACATCAGCCATTGGCGGTGCTGTGGCTGCCATGCATGGAGCAGATTTTTTATGTTATGTTACACCTGCAGAACATTTGCGTCTTCCTGAAATAGATGACGTAAAACAGGGGATTATTGCTGCAAAGATTGCTGCCCACGCAGCAGATATTGCAAAAGGGATGCCCGGTGCAGAGAGTATTGACAGAACAATGGGCAAACACAGAAATGATCTTGACTGGGAAGGTCAATTTGAATGTGCCGTTGATCCATACAAAGCAAGGGAATATAGAGCATCTTCTGCACCTTTAGAAAAAGAGGTGTGTACCATGTGCGGTGATTTTTGTGCTGTAAAAAGAAACAGGGAATTTGAAAATTAAATAGTATAAATTAAAGTCCGAAATAACTTAATCACTTAAGGGCCATGGAAAAAATAAAAGGATATTTTAAAACTGACTCTTTTTAACTCTTTTACAAAATTTAAACCAGATACTTGAAATTCTTGTAATATCTTAGTAAAGTAATGAGTCTGTTGATTAAGTCACGATTTTTGCATTTAATGCACTATGATTATCTACATGTGGTGCATATATTCAAAAAACGACTATTTGCTGTGGTTAAAAAATTGAGTTAGGCTGAAATCGCCTTTAAATCAACAGACTCAGTAATACTGTTTATTGAATATACGTTAATTGAAATCAATATTTTATTCGGATGCCTCTTTTTAAAGGTGATTACATGCTTTTTTTTAATACAGCAGGACCAGTAAACAGAAAAGATCATTACTGTATTTCTCCTCTGAAACGATTTGACATAAAAGAGATGGAGATGCTGTTTACTCAAAAAAAATACTTTGTCCTCCATGCACCGCGGCAGACCGGCAAGACTACCTGCATGCTGGCTCTATTAGACTATCTCAACAAAAAAGGGGATTACAAATGTATCTACTGCAATGTTGAAGCTGCCCAGGCTGCAAGGGAAAATGTCTTTGCCGGTATAAGATCAGTATTGTCAACCCTTGGCTCCAGAGCCCGGCTGCAGCTTAAAGATAATTTCATTGAAAACAGCTGGAGAGAAATTTTAAAAAATCATGGAGAATTCAACGCTCTTGAATCAACCATCAGTTTATTTTCTGAAAACAGTGATAAGCCTGTTATAATTATAATTGACGAGATAGATTCCCTTGTGGGAGATACCCTGATAAGTGTATTAAGGCAGCTTCGTTCAGGATATGATAAAAAACCAGATCATTTTCCCATAAGCATTATATTATGCGGAGTCAGGGATATCCAGGATTACCGTATTCATTCAAGCAGAGAAAAAGAGATCATAACAGGCGGCAGTGCCTTTAATATTAAAGCCAAGTCACTACGTCTGGGTGATTTTATAGAGCCGGAAGTCTACTCCCTCTTAGAGCAGCATACCAGGGAGACCAGTCAAAAATTCACATCTAAAGCCAGAAAGTGTATCTGGCATCTAACCCAGGGGCAGCCATGGCTTGTCAATGCACTTGCCTATGAGACCTGTTTTGAAATAAAAGAGGGCAGGAACCGTTCCCTGCCGATTGATAAGGATATGGTGGATCAGGCAAAGGAGAACCTTATAACCCGAAGGGAGACACATCTTGATCAACTTGCTGATAAACTGCAGGAAGAGAGGGTGCAAAGGGTGATACACCCCATGCTCCAGGGAGAGGATCTTAATGTACGCCTTGATGACATCCAGTATGTTCAGGATCTGGGGCTGATCCGTAAATCCAGAAAGAATACTATAATTGCCAATCCTATCTATGCTGAGATCATTCCCAGGGAACTTACATTCAGCGAGCAGCTCAATCTGGAAGCCCGGTATGATCAGGCATGGTATATCCTCCCTGACAACAGCCTTGATATGAACAAGCTCTTATCAGCTTTTCAAGAATTTTTCAGGGAGCATTCCGAACATTGGTTAGAGCGGTTTCAGTACAAAGAAGCCGGACCTCAACTTTTGATGCAGGCATTTTTACAGCGTATTATCAACTCTGGGGGGCGTATTGAACGGGAATACGGTCTTGGAAGAATGCGCACAGATCTTTTGATGCTTTGGCCGCTTAACAGAGCTGCTGCGGGTAAGCCTTCCTGGACAAGATGGCAGGGTCCGGTGCAAAAGTCAGTTATTGAGCTGAAAATCCTGCACAAGAGCCTGGAAAAAACTATTGTCCATGGTTTGGAGCAGACTTTTGCATATATGGACAGATGCAGTGCTGTTGATGGTCACCTTGTCATCTTTAACCGCAGATCAAATCTTTCATGGGAAGAAAAAATCTTTAAACAGACAAGATCATTTCAGGGAAAAAAAATTGTTGTCTGGGGGATGTAAGGGAACTGGAAGAAAATAATCTACTCATATCGTGCAGCCATTTTGTTCGTCTTCAAGGCGTGATCACAGGAGCATAGTGAACTATGTGCCTGTGATCACAACGTAGAAGACGGGCAAAAGGGCA
>JAYEHB010000090.1:0-2524 GCA_034659375.1 Thermodesulfobacteriota bacterium | reverse complement strand
AAGCTGACCTGATTTTAAAGGCAGTTTAACCATTTTTTTGCGCTCATCCATTGATGAAGAACTACTGTCAAAAGTTATGGTTTCTTCGTTGCTGATAATTTTGTTACCATCCCGTAAAGATATTTTCAATGTTCTGGATTTCATTCGCTGAGAAACTGCATCTGTCTGAATAAATTCAAATCTTGGAATATTAGTCACAATTTTTTTAACAGATCCCAACAAAGAAACTCCCACAAAATTAATTTGCGATTTATCCTTATGAATTCCTTTCATTTCAGATATAGTAACAACAGGTATAACAAGTTCCTGGAGCATGGCTCCACCATGGAAAAATTTCGCTCCACCAACAAAATTAAACCTGTTAGTTCCTTTTGGCAGCCAGAATTTCATATCTGTATCTGTATTAGCAGTTTGCTTTGTGCTGCCTGAAAATACTTTGTCAGCCTTCCCTAAATTTTTACCAAGGATAAAGCGCTTATGTTTTTTAACTATATTTTCAGGTTCAATATCCAAAATACTTTTGTCTGATTTTTCCAGTCTTTTTTCCTGATAAATAAAGCCGTGATCTGCTGTGATAATAATTTTTGTCCCATTCAGACTGTTTATTATAAGTCCTGAAAGAGCTGTCAGTTCGTCAATAGCTGTCCGTACCGCTTCAAAAGTTTTGTCTTCTGAAACTGCCTTATCCCCTGTTGCATCAATCTGATCATGATAAATGTAAATCACCCTGTATGGCTTGATAAACTCTCTGCCTTTATCCTTACTCATGGCTGACAGGTCAGAAGCTTTAATAGCAGTTCCTTTATAAATTTTCAGGATTGCAGCACGTTGGTCAAAAGAGCTGCTTAGGTGCCCGTCAAGCAAGGGATTTACTGAATCACCTTTAAAAGATAATGATTTATATGGAAGCAAAGATGCCATTCCAAGGGCAGTAAAGCTGGGCAGGATACCAAGCATGGGTTTAATATCAGCCTTAAGTCTGTATTTTCCATTTATCCGATCTGTTATTTCTTTACCAGCTTCATAACGAAAAGCATCACTTACGATAACAAAAATTCGATTCCGATCAGATTTTTTCAATGAAGGCTTGATTTGTTCCTCAAAAAAATTATATTGATTGCAAATACCAGGTATATACCAACGATCCAACAGGCCATATTCAGACTCAAACCCTCCATCCAGAAAATCTCCCCAGTTTATGGAAAGCTGTTCCAAAAACCAGATACTGTAGCAATCTTCCACAGATGATCTGAGTTTTTTTAAAATGTCCCATCCGGCCTGCTCCGTCTTATTGGCAAGTTCATTAAACAATCTGTAAAACTGATCAAAAAGGAAAAGTTCTTGAGTATAAGCGTTAAACATCTTCTCAGCAGATTTATAATTAAATCCTGTATCAAACTTTTTTCTTAAATCAAACAGATTTATGGCTGTCTCCAAAGCCTGATAGGCTGAGTTATAAAGATTTTCTTTAACATCATCATCAAAAACAATATTTGCCCAATAACCGTCTAATCTTTTTTTAATGACGTCCTGAATATTTGAAAAATCATGAGTAAAATCTTCAATGATCTGATCCCTGAAAGAACTGATAATTCTCTGTTCCACATTTTCAAAGGTCATTACATTTAAAAGTTCTTTAATATCAATAGAGGAGAGTACCTGATCCATATTCAATTTTTTTGCCACATATCTTGAGACCCAATTAAAACTTCTGCAATATATAGTATGGGTCTGCCACTGATTAAGAAAAACTGAAGAGTTAATAATTTTTGGAGAATCTGATATCTTAAAATACTCAAGGCTGATTGCCAGCTCTTTTTTGCAATTGTTTGAAAAATCAGTCACAAAAATTTTTATCAGAAGATCCATCAAATTTGATATGGATTGGTTTACTGACCCAAAAGTCTGTACCATAAGTTTCCAAAAAAAAGGGGCAAGCCCGAAACTGTTAATTTCCTTCCATGGTTTTGAATCCATTGCTGGATCAAAATGATTGTCTTTACAAAAAGAGTCGGCAAGTTTCATGAGAACAGCAAAAGGTTCTGGCTGATTCGCCCTTGCAAGTACAGTGATGATTTTAAGATCAAGTTCATCTTCTCTATCATCTGGATCAACCCATTTTTTCAGCCTGTCTGTTCTGTCCTGGCTCCTGAAAAATGTTTTTCTCTCTTTAATAAATGGTCTTAAACTATGATTTGAAAGACCCAGCTCCTTGATCAGGATAGATGCCTTGTCAGCATGAAAAATATAGGAATATAATTTTATATCACAAAGCCAGTCTGTTTCAGGTGCAGGCTCAAAGGTTGGTGCATAAAGAATGTATTTTTCATTAATCTCTTTAGTTTCAAGCTTTATCTTTAAATCCAGAGCTCCAATTTCATCAAGCCTTACTATGGTAACATCCTCTACCTTTATTAACGGCAGGCTTTCTTCAAACTCCTTTTCTCCATCATACCAGAATACAATCCGTTTGTTTTCTTTTTTAAAAAGATTTGCCAGGGTCTGGTTGATTTGCTCAATATTC
>JAYEHB010000089.1:0-10951 GCA_034659375.1 Thermodesulfobacteriota bacterium | reverse complement strand
GAGGGATGGTGTTGTTATAGCTTTTGCTCATTTTTCGTCCGTCAAGCCCTGCAAGAATGGCGCTGTTTTTATCCACAATGGCTTCAGGCAGTGTAAAATGTTCTCCATAATGATAGTTGAAACGTCCTGCAATATCACGGGCCATTTCAATGTGCTGGATCTGATCACTGCCAACGGGAACTTTTTTTGCATTAAACATGAGAATATCTGCTGCCATGAGTACTGGATAACTAAAGAGCCCCATGGTTATCTCCTTGTCAGGATCTTTTCTTCCCTTTTCTTCATTGTCAGCCACACAAGCCTTGTATGCATGGGCTCTGTTCATCAATCCCTTGGCTGTCATGCAGTTGAGAATCCAGGTAAGTTCCATTATCTCTGGGATATCTGTCTGTCTGTAAAATATTGATTTGTCTGTATCAAGACCCATGGCAATCCAGGTCGCTGCAACTTCAAGAGAGGAGTTTCTCATTCGTTCAGGGTCCTGACATTTTATAATTGCATGGTAGTCAGCAAGAAAATAGTATGAACTTTTATCAGGTTCTTTGCTTGCTTCAATTGCAGGGCGAATTGCTCCGACATAATTTCCAAGATGTGGTGTTCCAGTGGTTGTGATTCCTGTTAATAGATCTGCGTTTTTCATTTTTTTTTATTCCTAAATATTTGTTTTATATGAAAGTCCGTCCAAACGATTATAATCATTGGATTTTCATTTTTTGGTTTCTGCCCTTTAGTGTATTGTGACCGATGAGAATAACCATGCTCCGGCCATGCCGGTTTTTTATCATATTTAATACTCGATGATCAAGTTTTTTAATACCTGTCTGGATATTTGCCATAAGCCCTTTTTACGTCCAAAGCATCTGTATGTTGTGGTTAAGCGGTGAAAAATACGGTGAGGGGCCAGGCCTTGACATGCACAATCCAGAAAGTTGAGTAAAACATTACTAACCCGGACATTTACTGTTTAATATACATTTTTATAAATTTAATTTCATCCTCAATAGTTTCGATCTTTCCATCAAGTCTGGCATTAAGAACAGCATGGATGATAGGTTTGTAATGGGGGCCTGGTTTTAGTCCCAGAGAGAGAAGATCACGCCCTTTGATTGAGATTTCAGTATCCTTTAGCTGGGTATAAAAATGTGAAATGGCTTTTTTTGTTTTCTCTTTTGTTGCCGAAGCCATCATATAGAGAATATGTTCTGTGCCAAAAATTGAGAGGATTGAATAAAGCATGCTGTTCTTCAAAGGAAGAGTCTTCTCAAGCAGAGCAAGACGTTCGTCAGCCTTAAGCCGCTGCTGCAGAGTTATCTTTTGCTGTTTTGGAGAGAATTTCAGCCGCAGAGAGATCTCTTCTAATACTTTAATGGAACATTTTTTTGTCATAACCATAAAATAGACAGACCATCTTACATATGATTCATCAATATAGAGGAGATCATGCCAGGCAAGGGCTTTTTTTGCAGCTTCCATTAATTGAATTGTCCCTTTGTCAAGAACAAGTTCCGGATGAATCACCTTTTCAAGTGCATACTCCCGAAGTGTGATTATTGCCGGAATTGGGTTTTCTTCCTCAAAGATCTGTCTCAGTTCTGAAAAAACCCGTAATCCGCTTAAGTTTTTGAAAAAATCAATCTTCACAGCATTTTTTATCAGGCTTGAAGTGAGTTTTCCTATGGTGAAATCATATCGGTTGGCAAATTTTATTGCCCTGAATACCCTGGTTGGATCTTCCACAAAGCTTAAGTTGTGTATGGTTCTGATTGTTTTGTCTTTTAAGTCTCTCTGGGCTCCAAAAAAATCAATAAGTGTTCCAAATCTATCCTGATTAAGATGTACGGCAAGTGTATTGATTGTAAAATCCCGTCGAAACAGATCAAGTTTTATGGAGCTCATTTCAACAGTTGGAAGTGCTGCCGGGAATTTGTAATATTCAAGTCTTGCCGAGGCAACATCAATTTTAAATCCGTTGGGAAGAGTGATAACAGCAGTGCCGAATTTTCTGTAAGCATGGCATCTGCCATTTTCCATGGCAGCAAATCTTCTGGCAAAGGCAATGCCGTCACCTTCCACAACTATGTCTATATCATCAACTTTTTTGTATAAGAGAAGATCTCGTACAAATCCACCCACCACAAAGATGGAGAGATTCAGGTCATCTCCTGCTTTTCCTAAGGTTTTCAGCAGTTTTTTAGTATCTGCATCAAGACGTTCGTCAATAAAATGCAGGATATTGCGCTTTTTTGCATCTCTGCCTGCATTGGCCTTACCATGATCAGGAAGATTTATTTTGCTGCGCTGGACAAGAAAATTTAACAGATCTGTGCGTGTTACAGCACCAATGACTCTATTATTTTCAATAACAGGCAGTATTCTCTGCTTTCCATCTATGATTTTGCTTTCAATTTCAGCCAGATCAGCATCTGGAGATATTGCTGTTATTTCCGTGGACATATACTCTTTTACAGGGATATGAGCAAGTTTATGGTAGAGAGCTTTTTCAATGACCTGCCTTGTGATATAGCCCATAAGAATATTTTTACTTTTTTTATGGACTAGAAGAGCATTGACATTGTATCTGGTCATGGTAAGGCTTGCCTGTCTGCACTCAACATCGGGCTCAATTGTGAGGGCAGGTGATGACATGAGTCCTTTGGCAATATTTGTGGCGTGTATCTCTTTTTTCACTATTTCAAGAAGCTGCTGTTCAACCTGGGCAAGGGTTTTGCTGCCAATCTTTGTAGATGCTGCGTAGGGATGCCCCCCTCCGCCCATAAACGAGAGAATCCTTCCCACATCAGCCTCATCAACCCTGCTCCTTGCAATAATATGGATTTTATTATTCATGAGAATAATGGCAAAGAAGATGTCTATATCCTCCATTTTCATCACTTTCTGAACAATGGAGGCAAGATCCGGTATATAGTCAGGAGATGAAATTGTTGAAATATTGACATCCAGCCCGTTTATTTTGTGGCAGCTCATTTCATTTAACAGATCATTGAGCCAGGTCACCTGTCCAGGGCTTATCTCCTTTACAACCATATTTGCAATCGTGTTAAGGTCTGCACCGCAGGAGAGAAGAAATGCTGCCTCTTTGAAATCATCCTCTGTTGTGGATGGATATGTGAATGAACCAGTGTCCTCGTATATCCCTAAGGCCATTATTGTAGCTTCTTCAGGAGATATGGGTATGTTTTTTCCCCGGATCAGTTTACTCAGTATTGTAATGGTTGCACCTGTGCTGCGTGTCAGCTCAAAAGAGCCTTCTACATCATTGTGGTGGGCAGGATGATGGTCATAGATATGAATTTCAATGTTCTTTTTTTTAATCAGTTCTGATACTGCAGCTATTCTCTGTTTCTGCTTTGTGTCAACCAGCACTACTCTTTTTGTATATGAAAAATCAATTTTGTCTGGGGCTGCCATATTAAAAAGATAGCTCATGGAGCTGATAAAAAAATCCCTTAAATTTTTCTCCTGGGAACCTGGAAAGATAATAACAGAATCAGGGTAAAGTTTCTGGGCGGCAAGCATGGATGCAACAGCATCGAAATCAGCATTAATATGGCTGGTTATGATTGTCTCTGCCCGGATTATTTTTTTATTTACTTTAAAATCGGCTCCATGCATTTTTATATTTTACTTTTTTATTTTGTGGAAGATATCGATTTTAAAGGATATTTTCCTGTTATGTTTTTGTAAAATTTTCTAATTGTTTCCATGTCAGCCTCAATATCCCCTGTTGGGTGCAGACTAGACCCGATACCGCCGGTTTTGTTTTTGTAATCCAGAAATCCCAGGGCAATCGGCACATTGGCACCATTGGCAATGTGATAAAAACCGGTTTTCCAGTACATTATTTTTTGTCTTGTGCCTGAAGGTGGTATTGCAAGGACTAAATTATCATTTTGTTGAAACTGATCAATGGATTTTTGTACGATATTGTGGGATTTGGATCTGTCTATGGGGATACCTCCAAGCCATTGAAAGAGTTTGTTAAATGGTTGTTTGAATATTGCATCTTTTCCCATCCAGAACATTTTTATATCCATGGCAAATGCCACAAAGAGCGTGTATGGAAGATCCCAGTTCGAGGTGTGCGGTGCTGCAATAACAACACATTTGGGCGAATCTGGCATCTTTCCTTTAACCTGCCATTCTGTGATTTTTAAACAGAATATCGATAGTAATTTTATAATGGTTCTCAGTATTGGTGTATCAAAAATAGTATAATGCACTTTTTCTTTCTTAGCTCCTCAATTTAATGAAAAATTCGACTTTGCATTCAGGATTCAGAGTCATTGCTGTGAAAAACACTTCAGAGTCATTGCTGTGAAAAACACTGTTGACAAGAAAACCATATAAATTATATATTATTAAAAGTAAAGGTTTTGAAATATTTTTGCAAAAGTTTTACAAAGGCTGAAACAAAGAATTGAAAATTGAAAATTGAAAATTGAAAATTCATAATTGAAAATTGATAATTGATAATTCATTATAAAACCAAACCCCAACTTTCTTAAAAAAGGAATAATCATGCCTGTTTATCTGTGGAAAGGGAAAAACCCCAGGAATAGAAAAGTAAAAGGTGAAATGGATGCTGAAACTCCTGAGCAGGTGAGATCAAGCCTTAAGAGAAGAAAAATTAATGTTTTAAAGGTAAAGGAGAAGCCAAAGGATATTTTTGAAAATATTGCTTTTTTACAGCCCGCTGTAAAGGAGACTGACGTTATAATTTTTGCCAGGCAGTTTTCAACAATGATTGATGCAGGACTCCCTCTGCTTCAGTGTCTTGATATCCTCTATTCCCAGCAGGACAATCCAACATTTAAAAAAATAATAAAAAACATAAAGGAATCTGTTGAATCTGGTGAAACTTTTGCTGATGCTTTGAAAAAATATCCTGAAAGTTTTAATGAACTTTTTACCAATATGGTGGCAGCAGGTGAAGCTGGAGGTATTCTTGATATCATATTGAGAAGACTTTCCGCATATATGGAAAAAATGGCAAAGCTAAAAAAACAGGTTAAAGGTGCCATGACATATCCTGCAATTACTCTGGCAGTGGCTTTTATTGTTGTAGGTATTATTCTGGTTTTTGTTATTCCTGTTTTTGCAGAGATGTTTGAAGGGTTTGGCTCAGCACTTCCAACCCCTACTCTTGTTATTGTTGCAATGAGTGATTTTGTTATTAATAAGATTGGATATATTATTGGCGGCCTTGTGTTTGCCGTTGTTGCAGTAAAAAAGATTTATTCAACAAAAAAAGGGCAGGTTTTAATGGATGATCTTTTTTTAAAACTTCCTGTTTTTGGAATACTTATTAAAAAAGTTGCAGTTGCAAAGTTTACCAGAACCATGGGGACAATGATGTCCAGTGGTGTTTCAATCTTAGAGGCTCTGGATATTGTGGCGAGAACTTCTGGAAATAAAATTGTTGAATTTGCCATTTTTGATGTAAAGGCGGGAATAGCAGAGGGACGTTCCATGGCTGATCCTCTTCTTGAAAGCGGAGTGTTTCCCTCCATGGTCTGTTCCATGATTGCCGTTGGAGAATCCACAGGTGCTCTTGATGTCATGCTTGGTAAGATTGCGGATTTTTATGATGAAGAGGTTGATCAGGCTGTTAAAAATCTTACAGATATGATAGAACCGTTTCTACTGGTTTTTCTGGGGGTTGTCATAGGTGCACTGGTTATTGCCATGTATCTTCCAATCTTTAAAATGGCAGGAGCAATAAGTTAAAATTTTTTTCCGCTCATGAGCCTTAGACGGAGTTTCCTATTAAACTTTCAGGTACAGATTATCATGACATTCTTCCCAGAGTTAAATGGCTGATATGGTTTAGAGCCTTGTTTGCAGTTGTTCTGCTTTTTTCAACATTTGTCTTTTGCACAAGTGAAAAACTTTCCTTTCAGACCCAGCCTTTTGTCTCGTTATACGTAATATCTCTTTCTCTTATTCTAATATCTCTTATTTGTGCTGTTGTTCTTGTAAAAATCAGATCAAATCTTTTTTTTGTATATTTTCAGTTTGTTCTTGACTCTTTTTTTGTTACAGCAATTATTTTTGTTACAGGTAGTTTTGCAAGTATTTTCACATTTTTGTATCTTGTTGTGATCATCAGTTCAAGCATGCTTCTTTTTCGTCAAGGGAGCATGGCAATTGCACTTTTGTGCAGTATTCAGTATGGAATACTTGTTGATCTTGAGTATCTGGGAATCATAACCCCTTTTGGGAGCCACATGGAGCTTGCCTCTGCTGTTCAATGGACCCATGTGATATATAGAATTGTTATTTTAATGTCAGCATGTTTTGGTGTGGCTTTTTTAAGCGGAATACTGGCACTCCAGGCAAAACGTGCAAGAAGTGATCTTAAAGTGCTGGAAGGTCATCTCAGCCGTGTGAAAAGAATGGCTGCCATGGGAGATCTTGCCTCTGCCATGGCCCATGAAATCAGAAATCCCCTTGCCTCGCTTTCAGGTTCCATACAGCTTTTAAAAGAGGATGCTGAGCCTGGAACATCGGAGTACAGGTTGATGCAGATTGTACTCAGGGAGACAGAAAGGCTTTCTGAAATTATAACTGATTTTCTTGTTTTTGCAAAGCCCAGGAGAATTAATGCAGTAAATCTAAGGCTTGACACCTCTGTTAAAGAGATCATTGAACTGTTCAGGCAGGACCCTTTGTGTCAGGGAAGGATTGAAATAAAAACAAAGCTTGATATTCCTGTATGGATAAATATGGAGACAGGGCATCTTAAGCAGATTTTGTGGAACCTGTTAGTGAATGCTGCCGAATCAATTGAAGCTCATGGGGTTATTCAGGTAAATATAACACAGTACAGAAGTGATCGTGTGCATCTGAAGATCATTGATACTGGGTCTGGAATAAAAAAAGAGTATCTGGATTCTATATTTGATCCTTTTATGACTACAAAAGCAAATGGCACAGGCCTTGGATTGTCAATAATTCACAAAATTATTGATACATATCATGGTATGATTGATCTTGAGACAGTGCCCGGCATGGGAACAACTTTTACTTTGATTTTCAACAGTGCAGAACCTGACAGTTAATAATGAAACTTGAGTCATTAATTATTGTTCCTTGACACTGCATCATTAAATGGGATATTAAGCATGCTGCTGAATAATGTGCAGACATTCGTTGTTTTTTGTGTAGGTGTTCACATGGCACATTTGCTGCCATGCCGGGTTATATGAAAGTCCTGGCAAACCAGGGGCAACCCCCTGTGGTTGCCCTTCATCATTTGTTGTGTGCAGACTTAGACCACCAAGGCTGCCCGTGGCAGTTATATGAAAGTCCATGCAAACGACTGTAATCATGGACTTTCATTCTTTGTTGTGGCCGATGAGAATAATCATGCTCCGGCCATGCCGGTTATAGAAATAGAATAGTATGCCTCGTTTTCCGGCTGGAGCCTGGGAATGAGATTAAAGGAAGATATTTATAAAAAAATGGAAGATTCAAGCAAGCTGCTTAAGGCACGGAAAGAAAAAATTAATGAGTTCAGGGAGAGTGGTGTCAGCCTTTATCCCAATGATTTTAAAGTTACAGCGACCATGGAAGAGTTAAAGAAGCTCATCAAAAAAGATCCAGAGTCCCTTGGTCAGGATGGACCATCCTTCTCAATGGCAGGAAGAATGATGGCAGTAAATAAGTTCGGCAAATCTTCCTTTATAAGATTTAAGGACAGAACCGGTCAGATCCAGGCCTATCTTCAAAAAAATATCCTTGGTGATGAAATTTATACTCTGTTTAAAAAACTTGATATCGGGGATTTTGTTGGAATAAAGGGGCCTCTTTTTCAGACAAGAACAGGTGAATGGACTATCCTTGCAAAGGAATTCAGGCTTCTCTCAAAGTCGGTAAGATCTTTACCGGAAAAATTTCATGGCCTTAAAGATCCTGAAAAAAGGTATCGGCAGCGCTATCTTGATCTTATTATGAATGAGGGTACCAGGGATATCTTTCAAAAGAGAAGCAAAATTTTACAGGTTATGCGTTCTATGTTTGAAAAAAATGATTTCATGGAGGTTGAGACTCCCATGATGCAGCCCATGCCCGGCGGTGCTGAAGCAACACCTTTTAAAACATGGCACAATGCTCTTGGCATGGAACTTTTCTTACGCATTGCACCGGAACTTTATCTAAAGAGGCTTGTTGTTGGCGGGTTTGAAAAAGTATTTGAGATAAACCGCAATTTCAGGAACGAAGGTGTCTCCACAAGGCATAACCCTGAGTTTACAATGGTTGAATTTTATCAGGCCTATGCAGATTATAATGATCTCATGGATTTTACTGAAAAGATGTTCAGTAAAATTGCCATTGAGGTGACAGGGTCTGAAAAAGTTGAATACCAGGGGGATATTATTGATTTTGGCGGCAGATGGCAACGTATCTCAATGCATGATTCCCTTGTGGAGACAGGTGGTGTTGATAAAGCCATTCTTAATGATGAAAAGGCTCTTTTAGAATTTGCCCGGGACAAGGGAATTAAAATTACAAAAAAAGAGCGCCATGGCAAAGTCCTTACCAAGCTTTTTGATATGCTTGTGGAACCCAGGCTTATCCAGCCGACATTTATTATAGGGTATCCCGTGGAGGTCTCTCCACTTTCCAGAAAAAGTGATTCCAACCCGGAACTTACCGACAGGTTTGAACTTTTTATTGCCGGTAAAGAGATAGCCAACGGTTTTTCTGAGATTAATGACCCGCAGGATCAGTATGATAGATTCCTTGAGCAGGCATCCCAGAGAGAAGATGGTGAGACAGAAGCTCACAGCATGGATTTAAATTATGTTGAGGCATTGGAATACGGCATGCCTCCAACTGCAGGTGAAGGCATTGGAATCGACAGACTTGTCATGCTTTTAACAGATTCTTATTCAATTCGGGAAGTGATCCTTTTTCCACATATGAAGAACAATTAAAGCAAAATATATGTCTCTGGAATTTTTCATAGCAGGCAGGTATCTTAAGGCAAAGAGAAAAGAGGGTTTTATCTCTGTGATCTCTTTTTTGTCTGTGGCCGGGGTGGCAGTTGGGGTCATGGCTCTTGTTATTGTGATTGCTGTTATGAGCGGTGCTGAAAAGGATTTCAGAAAAAGAATTCTTGGTGTGGAACCACACATTCTGGTTATGAGTTATTCCGGAAGGGTGAATGATTATCAGAGTGCTTTAAAACAGGCTGAACAGATAAAAGGGGTTGTTGCAATATCTCCCATGGTTTTTGCCCAGACCATGATCCGAAGTTCACGCTCCCTTGCAGGGGCTATGGTAAGGGGTGTTGATCCCCAGTGCGGTTTCAGCCTTATCAAGGGGTTTACATCTAAACAGCTTGAAAAAGATCTTTTTCCCACAGGGGGAAACAACGCTTTACCCGGAATTATTCTTGGAAAAGAGCTTGCCATCAATATTGGTGCATTAAAAGGTGAGAAAATTGTTCTCATTTCACCAAGTGGAATGATTTCACCCGTGGGCCAGATTCCATCCCTTAAAAGGTTTATAGTTACAGGGATTTTTGAGTCTGGAATGTATGAATATGACAGTGCCCTTGCCTATGTTCATATAAAAGAGGCTCAAAAATTAATGGGAATGAAAGAGAGAGTATCTGCCCTTGGAGTATGGGTTGATGATGTTTTTGCTGCCGATGCTGTCAAGAAAACCATTGTCTCAACTCTTAACTATCCTTTTTATGCAAAGGATTGGATGGAGACAAATAAAAGTCTTTTTTCCGCTTTAAAACTTGAAAAAATTGCAATGTTCATTATTCTTTCTCTTATTATCCTTGTGGCTGCATTTAATATTGCAAGTGCTCTTATTATGATGGTAATGGAAAAGACAAAAGATATTGCTGTGCTTAAAGCCATGGGGGCAACAGACAGGATAGTTCGGAGAATATTTGTTATCAAAGGTATGATAATAGGTCTTTTGGGTACTTTTTTCGGTACTGTTTCAGGAATTCTTGCCTGCCTGCTCCTTAAAAAATATAAATTCATAGAACTCCCTGCGGCATATCCCTTTTCAGCACTTCCCATTCAGCTTGAGTACATGGATGTTTTTTTTATCTCTTTTTCTGCTGTTGTCATCTGTTTTGTATCCACCCTTTATCCTTCTTACAGGGCATCTAAAATGGACCCGGTGGAGGCTTTGCGGTATGGATGATAAAAAAGATCAGCCGTTTATGGTACTTAAGTCCATTTCCAAAGGGTTTAATACAAAAGAGATAAATATAGAAATTTTAAACCAGGTTGATTTTGATATACATAAAGGTGAGAGTATTGCCATTGTTGGCCCATCAGGTATAGGAAAGTCAACCCTGCTCCATCTTCTAGGTACGCTTGACCGCCCGGATCAGGGATCTCTTTTTTTTATGGGCAGAGACCTTTTTTCCATGAAAGATGAAAAACTTGCTCTTTTCAGAAATGAGAAAATAGGGTTTGTATTTCAGTTTCATCATCTTCTTGCAGGCTTTACAGCCGTTGAAAATGTGATGATACCCTGCATGATAGGCCCTGGTAAAAAAAATACAAAAAAGAGAGCAAAGGAAAAGGCAAAAGTAATACTTAAAAGGGTGGGGCTTTTGCACAGACTTTTCCACAGGGTGGAGGATCTTTCAGGAGGAGAGCAGCAGCGGGTTGCTATGGCAAGGGCTCTTGTCATGGAACCGGACCTGCTTTTAGCAGATGAACCCACGGGTAATCTGGACAGAAAGAACAGTCAGGAGGCTCATTCTCTGTTAATTGAATTAAACAGGGAGTTGGGCATGACTTTGATTGTTGTTACCCATAATAATGAACTTGCCGGTCTTATGCAGAAAAAAGTTACAATTAAGGATGGCAAAATTGTGAATTGTGAATTATGAATTATGAATTTTCAATTTTCAATTTTCAATTTTCAATTGAATTGAAAGGTTAAAATA
>JAYEHB010000088.1:0-2530 GCA_034659375.1 Thermodesulfobacteriota bacterium | reverse complement strand
AAATCGGGCAATGGAGATACAACCCTGAATAAAAGGCAGTGGCACCTGCTTGCCTTGTCTGCACGTGATGAAAATGCGTTGAAACAACTGCTTGAACTTTACAGAGAAAAAACACCATCACCTGACTGGAATGATATTTCCTGGTCTGAAATATGCCTTACCGCGGCAACTGGACGTTCTCAATTGCCCTGGAGAATGACACTTATTTTCAATGAGGCAAAGGGTCTGTTAAATACTAAAGAAAACAAAGACCCAAATAAAGCTGAAAAAGACAAGATAAACAAAAAAGAAAAAAACAGATTTTTCAAAACCGTAAAAGGTAAAATTTCTGCCTCACCTGGAAAAATTGCTTTTCTTTTTACCGGTCAGGGTGCCCAGTACAAAAACATGGGAGAATCTCTATACAGAGAATCAAAGGTTTTTAAACAGGCAATGGATAGATGTGATGAATTATTAACCCCGATTACAGGAAAATCCCTGATCGATATTCTATATAACCGGCATGGCCGGAGCATGGTTACTGCATCGGCCACAACAAATAATGAAAGTCATTTGCTTCCAAATAGTTGGAAGGACTTTCATATAAAAACTTCTGAACCGGAAGAAACAGAAACAAATATTTTTAATAATACAGCCTTCACTCAACCCTTGATCTTCTCAATTGAATACGCTCTTTTCAAGCTGTGGACTTCCTGGGGGATAAAACCTGATGCTGTTCTTGGACACAGCGTAGGAGAATATGCCGCAGCCTGTGCTGCAGGAGTATTCTCCCTTGAAGATGGAATAAAATTGATTGCCCGCCGTGGTGGTCTGATGCTGGAAAAATGCTTGCCAGGTTCAATGCTTTCCATACCCCTTGATGAATCACAGGTAAAAGAAAAAATATCAACTTATGCACAGGACCTTGTCATAGCAACCATAAACGGGCCTGAATCCATTGTGGTGTCAGGTCAAAGCCCATCAATAGAAAAACTGAAAAAAGCACTTGCTGATGAAGGTATTGAGGCAAAATCTTTAAGGGTCTCCCATGCGTTCCACTCCCCAATGATGGATCCAATGATTGATCATTTCAAAGAAGAAGCTTCCAGCATAAATTACAATGAGCCAACACTGCCCATATATTCCAACCTCACCGGTAACAGCATTGCCGACAAAATTGCAGAACCAGGGTACTGGGTAAAACATGTGAAATATCCTGTGAAATTTTCCAGTGGAATGGAGATGCTTCTTAAAGATGGGTACAAAGTATTTGTTGAAATAGGCCCTAAACCAATTCTTTGTGCTCTGGGAAGTGATATTGCCGAAAATATTGAAAATATGAACAGCTTTCCAGGTGCAGCTAATGCAAACCAGTATATATGGCTGCCAAGTCTTCGCTATGGACATGATGCCTGGTCAAGAATGCTTGAAAGTCTTGGACAGTTATGGGTCAAAGGCTTTGATATCAACTGGAATGAACTTTATGGAGCCGAAGTTTCAGATAATGACAAAAACAACAATAAAAAATACAGACCATCGAGCATAAAACTTCCCAATTACCCTTTCCAGAGGCGGGAATACAAAATCAACTGGATAAGCCGGAAGACCCCATTGGATGTCAAAAAGGATAAAAATGACAGCCTGAAATATCAGAACCAGAATAAAATTTCGCCGGATAAAATAGTGCCAGGTACTTTAATGGGGCATCAGAAGGATACTATTCTGCTTGGTCAAAAAATACAATCCCCTGCATTATCCAGAAATATTCATATTTTTAAACCCAGCCTTGACCCTGAAACAATGTCTCTTCTCATACATCACAGGGTTTTTGGGGCAACAGTTCTTCCTGCTGCCGGTCATGTTGAACTTGCCCTTGAAGCAGGCATTTATTTCAATGACCATGGCCATAATGTACATGAAAAGGATAAAACTGACCAGACAAGAAAACAGTTGATACTTGAAAATATTTCCATTAATCAAGCTCTTGTTTTACCTGATGATGCCAATACCAGTGAAGAAATTCAGGTACAGATGATCATTACTGATGATAAAAAAAACCTGTTGGGTTTTGAAATATACAGTGGTTGTGAAAGAGCATGGACTTTACACTCCAGTGGTCAGATATTAAAGAACAGCAAAGATAAAAAAACTATTAAAGAGGAAGGACATGAAGAGGAAGGACATGATTCCATAAATCATGACTCCATAAATGAGGAAAAATATCACTCCATAAATATTGACTCTTTGCGTAAAAGTTGCAAACAGTCTATTTCAGTTGAAGATTATTATATAAAAACCCATGCTGCAGGAATTGAGCACGGAGAAAAATTTCGCGCACTGACAGACCTGTGGAAAGGAGAAGATCAAGGTCAAGATATTATTCTTGCAAGGCTTCAGCTTCCAGACGCTGTCACAATGGGAACCGATCTCTTTCAAATTCACCCTGTACTGCTTGATGCGGCTTTCCAGACTGGTGGAGTACCCATGCTGGATTTTGACAAACCATATCTGCCGGTTGCCATTGACCGTTTCATTTTCCACAAAAAACCTT
>JAYEHB010000087.1:0-11015 GCA_034659375.1 Thermodesulfobacteriota bacterium | reverse complement strand
CTGCGGGCCCCACAAATAGGGCATTCCCGAAAAACCTTATTCTGCGGGGTGTCCCGCCTTAAGTGGGTAGCCCAACTTGTAGGGTTTTTGGCATTGCGAAAAAGAGCCTCCTGTCTTGGGAAAAAAATTTCCGCAGCAGACTCATCGGGATGGACTATATTTTTAAGCAATAGCTGTTCAATAACAATAAAACAAAGACAGATCAGGGCAAAAAGGTCTCCAAAAGATGTGTAAAAGGTTCTATTTTTCAGGCAGGCAACAGATTGTGTCAAATATTTTTCCTCATAGAGAGCTGTGGTTTTGCCAATTCTGCCGCAAGGGTCAATAAATCCGCTTATTCCTGTATTTGCAGCCCTTGCCACAGCTCTTCTGTTTTCAACTGCTCTAAAAACAGCCATGGAAAAATGCTGATAAGGTGCAGAGGTAAGACCGAACCAGGCATCATTGGTAATGGTTACAAGAATGTCTGCTCCATTTTTTACAACTCTTCCGGCAAGGGATGGGAATATGATTTCAAAACAGATGAGAACCCCTGCTTTTGCATCTTTAAACAAAAGAGGTTCAGCAGCCTTGCTGCCTGGAGTAAAATCTCCTGCCTGGGCTGTCAGCTTCCCTAAAAAGGAGAGGTACTCTCCAAAAGGGACATACTCACCAAAGGGAACAAGATGAATCTTGTCATACTGCCCTGTAATAACACCAAATCTGTTTATCATAAATGCTCTGTTATACAATTCATAACCATCTTCAAAAGGTTTAAAAGCAGGGCTTCCAATTAAAAAACAGGTTTTAATCTCTCTGATGCAGGCATCAACCATATCAGAGTATTGTTTATCCCATGTATAGTAAAAAGGCAGGGCTGTTTCCGGCCAAACAATAAGATCAGGCAGCTCCTGCTGCCCATTCAGGCTTTCACAAACACAATCCAGTTTTTTACGTGTGACCTTCAGGTTACCTTTGGCCTTTAAGTTACCTGTGGCCTTCAGGTTGACCAGAGGTGCATCCAGCCCGGCTTCCTTGCAAACACTCGGAATATACATCCCAGCTTGTCTGGAAAGAGAGCAATATTTTTTAATAGTCTTTTCCTTAAAGGCAGCATCCCACTTTAAATCCTGTCTGATATTTCCCTGGACAACAGCGACCACCTTTTTTTCAGACTGTTTCATCGCCTGATCAATACAGGCAAGCCTGATTTTCCCATAACCTGACACTGTGCCCAAAACCAGAACAAGAGTAATTAAAGATAAAACGATTTTTTTCATTCCAGATATTTTAACTAATTGCAACTGTTCACAGGACCTCTTGATATCATCAGCTACCTGTAAGTTTCCTCTCTCTTTTGCTAAACACCAGACCATTGCAACAACGCAGTTAAAAAAAACAATAATAAAGGAGACACCATATACACCAGTAACATCTGCAATCTGAATCAGTGTGGTGTTCATGTATTGCGAATACCCCAAAATTCCCCAGGGAAATCCTGTAAAGAGAAATGACCGCAGATATTCCAGCCCCACCCAGAGAGCAGCTGCTTTCAAGGGCATAAACAGAGAATCATATTTAAAACGTGCAATCACCAGAGTAAACACAGCTGTGTACAGAGCAAGGTAAAAAGAGAGAACAAACAGAATAGAAAGGGCAAGAAACCAGGGAATTCCACCATAAACAGTGACTGTATTAACTATCCAGTAAAGCAGTGTTAAAAAATGTGCCATCCCAACAGCAAGACCGGCATTAAAGGCTTTTCTGCCATGCATGGGCTTTTTTTCCTTTGATCCGGCAATGGAGACCAGCACTGGAACCAGTGCCACCCAGGCAAGCCAGTGAAAACCTGTTTTTGGAAATGTCAGAGTTAACAAAAAACCGCTGAAAACAGCAGGCAGATACTCAATAAAACTAATTTTATTTTGTGTAAAGTTCATTAATTCGTTTTCCTGCCAAAAACAATGCCAAGCTTTCTCATTCTTCCACGCAAGGTACTGGGATGAAGACCGAGCAATTCTGCAGCTCCTCTCTCTCCCTCAATTTTTCCATGACTGATTTTTAATGCCTTTTCTATATGTTCTGCAACAGCCTGATCCATAGTTAAACAATTCTCTTGAGAATAGAGCAGATTTTTTTCGTGGGTTTCACTTATCCCATTGGTCTCACAGGTTTCACTGCTCCCACGGGTCTGGCTGGCAGATAAATCCATAAATTCAAGCATCTTTGTTTTTGATGCAGCTGACTGAATAATAGCTCTTTCAACAGCATTTTCAACTTCCCTGACATTTCCCGGCCAGTGGTAGGATTTCAGTCGCTCAATTGCTCCAAAAGCAAGACCCGGCACAAAGTTTAACTTTAACTCCTTTGCTTTTCTTTCGATAAAATGATGTACAAGGGCAGGAATATCCTCTTTTCTCTCCCTTAAAGAAGGAATCTCTAGGGGAAACACATTGAGCCTGAACCAGAGATCTTCCCTGAATTCTCCCTGTTGCACCATCTTTGAAAGATCACGGTGGGTGGCAGAAATAATCCTGACATTCACAGAGATAGTGGCAGAGCCGCCCACCCGTTCAATCTCATGATTCTGAAGGACCCGAAGCAGCCTTACCTGGGCAGGCAGAGGAAGTTCACCTATTTCATCAAGAAACATGGTTCCATTATGAGCCCTTTCAAATCGTCCTCTTTTTCTTGTGACAGCTCCTGTAAAAGCACCTTTTTCATGGCCAAAAAGTTCACTGTCCAAAAGACCTTCAGGAATTGCCCCGCAATTTATTTTTATAAAAGGGCCGTGCCTCTGTCTGGAAGATGCATGAAGAGCATTGGCAACAACCTCTTTGCCGGAACCTGTTTCACCAAGAAGAAGGACTGGACTATCCATTGCAGCAACCTGACGAACCATATCCATGACATGCTTTAAACCAAATTCAGAACCCACAATTCTGTCACCGGAAATTTTGCGGAGCTGCCTGTGGAGATACTGGTTGTCATCTGCCAGCAGTTCCTTGAGCTCTAACACCTCCTGATGCTTTAAAATATTTGACAGGGCTATGGCAAAGGGCTCATGGAGCATGGAAACCAGGCGGGAATGCTCTTTTTGAAACCTGTTTTTTCCTTCAGCATAAAGCATAACACCACCGATTCTTTTCTCATCCAGTTCAAGATCCATTATAAGAAACGATGTATCCATGGGAAGAAACAGTGTAAGTATTTTTCGAATATGATCCTCTTCCAGATCAAGATCATTGAAAATCGCTGTTTCAGGCTCTTTTGTCCACTCTTTTCTGATTTTTCCCCACAATTCATCGGGCATGGGTATAACAGAAGCAATTTTGAGATCACCGGAACCAGCATGGGAAATATTTCTTAAAACATTTTTATCATCATCATAGAGACCAAGAAGCAGCCCGGCGGCAGGCATAAATTTTTGCAGATACTCAAAACATCTTCCAAGAGAGATATCAATATTTAAACTGCTGCAAATCCTCAGGGTTGCCTGGCGGAAAAATTCATTTTCATTAATATTATTCATTCTTAAAGCCTTTTTTACCTGCCCCGTTGTGCCGTTGTTAACTATTCTGTTACATTTAACAGTAATTTAGCCAACTGTCAAATATAAAAGTTTATCTATCATATTTAACAGAAAATAAAAAAACCAGCATTGTTGACCCACCCCAGAGAAGCAGGGCTACCATGAAAACCCCGGAAATTACATAAATTGTTGATTGCCGGCACGAAAATAGCAGAGATATGGGATAGATTAAGAAATTATGAATTATGAATTATCAATTATCAATTATCAATTATCAACAAACCCAAAATAAAAATATAACCGGAGACAGGGAAAGAATGAATTTTATAGAAATAATACAACTGAGAGCTTCAGGCATTGCCGAGGCTGAACAGGCAAATGCCATGGTAAAAACCATGGATATGGAGTACAAATACAAAAGTCAGCATGACAAAGAACAACCTGATTCATGCAAAATTTTAAAAAATGCAGTGTTTGAAACAGATATCTCTCTGCATATCCACTGGAAAAAAGAGAAACTCTCTTTTAAACCAAGCATATTCGGTCTTTGCATTGCAACGGCTCTGGAACAGTATGGAATAATAAACCACTCAATCTGGCAAGAAGAATAAGGAGATTTTAATGAAATTTATCAAAGGTACAAAAAAATTAATTCCCCTGTGTGTAGTGATTTTTATCTGCACAGGTGCAGTTGTCTGGAGCTTAACTCTCTCTGGAGATGAACATAAAAATTATGTAGAAGCTGTCAGGCCTGTAAAAACTATGGTTGTTCAAAAAAACAAAAATATCATTACCAGACAATTCCCCGGTGTTGCAGAAGCTGCAGGTGAGATAAAAATGTCTTTCAGAGTTGGCGGCCCTTTGATTGAGGTAAATGTTGATACAGGCAGTAAAATAGAAAAACATCAAATCATTGCCCGTATTGACCCAAGGGATTTTAAAATACAGGTCAAAAGGCTTAAAGCCGGAATACGAGAGGCTGAAGCAAAGCTTAAAGCCATGCAAAAGGGGGCAAGAAGCGAGGATATAGAGAGTCTTAAAGCAAATCTTTCCGCAGCCGGGGCTGTTCTTGAAGAATCTACCCTTACATTTAACCGTGTAAAAAATCTTTTTGAAAAACAGGTTGCTCCAAAATCATCTCTTGATCAGGCAAAGGCCGGTTTTGAAATGGCAAGGGCAAAAGAAAATGCTGCAACCCAGGCTCTTGCCAAAGGAAAAAAAGGGGCGCGAAAAGAAGATGTCGAAGCCATGGAAGCACGGATAAACGGACTTTTCGTGGAACTTGAAGCAGTCTCCAATGCTCTTGAAGATACATACCTGAAAGCACCTTTTACAGGCATAATAAACAAAAAACTCATTGAAAACCATGAAACTGTGGCTCCAGGTCATCCAGTTGTGACTCTTCTTGATTTCTCTTCAAAAGAGGTTCATTGTGCAGTTTCTGAAGATATTTTGATAAATAAAGAGAAAATAACAAAAATTGAGTGCATATTTGATTCTATCCCCGGCAAAAGTTTTCCGGCATCCATAAAAGAAATTTCCAAAAAAACCGATATGGCCAACCAGAGTTACCCTGTAACAGTCACCCTTAACGAAAAAATGGATATGGATATATTTCCGGGCATGGCTGCCGAGGTTATTTTTCATATTCAAAAACAAGATAGACAAAATGGATTCACTGTTCCTGTACATGCTCTTAATGGCGGGAATAATGGAGAATCCTCTTTATGGGTTGTGGATATGGCCACCATGACAGTTCAAAAAAGAGAAGTTAAACATATTTTACTAAGTGGAAACTCTGTGATTATAGAGGATGGCATAAATGCTGGAGAGAGAATTGTCACTGCAGGTGCAGCATTTTTAAAACCCGGGCAGCAAATCAGATTTATGAAAAATACAGGCCAGGAGGATTAGAGAGTTGAATATCACAGAGTTTTCCATTGAAAAACGGGTTGTATCATTTGTCTTAACCATTCTTGTCATTGCAGGAGGTATTCTCTCCTATGAAAATCTTGGAAGACTTGAATTTCCCAGATTTACCATAAAAACAGCAGTAATTCTTACAAGCTATCCCGGAGCTTCAGCTCTTCAGGTGGAACAGGAGGTGACAGATCCTTTGGAGACTGCGGTGCAGCAGTTATCCCAGACCGATGAGATAAGATCCACATCAAAACCAGGTCTTTCCATACTGTTTGTTGATATCAAGGAAAATTTCATGGCAAATGAAATCCCCCAGGTATGGGATGAGCTGAGAAAAAAAATCCGTGATATCCGCTCTGATCTGCCTCCGGGAGTTAAAAACCCGATTATAAAAGACGACTGGGGTGATGAATACGGCATCTTTTTTTCCATTACAGGCCCGGGATATTCCCATAAAGAACTCAAGGATTATGCTGATTTTCTGGAAAAAGAGCTGCTTCTGGTTAAAGATGTGGCCAAGGTTTCCATATGGGGCAACCCCATGGAGGTTGTCAATATTGAAATATCAAGATCCAGATTAGCAGAACTCGGCATCTCGCCTGACTCCATATTTAATACGTTCAACCGCCAGAATATGATTGCAGATGCCGGCAGGGTAAAAGTGGGGGAAGAGTACATCAGGATAAGTCCCACAGGAGAGTTCTCTTCCGTAAAAAATATGGAAGATCTCCTTATAATGAGCGATAAAAAGGGCAATCTCATATATTTAAAGGATATTGCAAAGATCTCTTCCGGCTATCTTGATCCTCCACAATGGATTATGAAACACAATGGAAAACCTGCCATTGGACTTGGAATTTCCACTGTTTCAGATGGAAATGTTGTCACCATGGGAGAGGCTGTGCAAAAAAAGCTTAAAGAGCTTGAAACTTCAACGCCTGTGGGAATAAAGCTTTCTGCCATAGCATTTCAGTCTGACACTGTTTCAAAATCTGTAAACAGTTTTGTCATCAATCTTATAGAGGCTGTTGCCATTGTTATTATTGTTCTCTGTATCTTCATGGGAATCCAGAGCGGTATTATGATAGGAGTCATACTTCTAATAACGATTCTTGGTACGTTTATTGTCATGGATATCATGGATATCAGTCTCCAGCTCATCTCCCTTGGAGCACTTATTCTGGCTTTGGGAATGCTTGTTGATAATGCCATAGTTGTAACGGAAGGCATACTTGTAAAAACACAACAGGGCATGCCAAGGAAAAAAGCAGCTTTTGAAACCGTTGCAAAGACCCAGTGGCCTCTTTTAGGAGCCACTTTTGTGGCTGTTTTAGCCTTTGCAGCCATAGGCACATCCCACGATTCAGCAGGAGAATTTTGTGGCAGTCTTTTTAAGGTGATGGCCATATCCTTAGGGTTAAGCTGGATTGTGGCAGTAACTGTTACACCTCTTTTCTGTATCATATTTCTACCCGGACAAAAAAATGCAGTTAAAAAAGATCCCTATGCAGGAAAAGGTTTTACAAAATACCGCAGTTTTCTCAACATCTGCCTTAAACACAGAGTTCAAACTATTATGATCATGCTCTCTCTTCTCTTACTCTCCATCTATGGATTCACCTTTGTTGAAGACAGCTTTTTCCCGAAATCAAGCAGACCCCAGTTCATGATTGATTACTGGAGGGCTGAAGGAACAGATATAACTGCAACGGCCGGGGATCTTGAAAAAGCTGGGAAATGGATCTCAACTCTTGATAATGTTGAGGCTGTGGATACCTTTGTGGGCCAGGGAGCCTTGAGATTTCTGCTCACCTACGACCAGGAGATGCCTGATTCAAGTTTTGGACAGCTCCTGGTCACGGTAAAGGATTATAGAAAAATTGATGCCATGATAAAAGAGACATCTCTGTATTTTAATCAAAACTTCCCCAATGCAGAGATCAGGCTGAAAAAATTCGTCATAGGTCCTGGCTCAGGTGCTGACATTGAAGTCAGATTCAGAGGAGATGATCCAACAGTTTTACGAAAATTATCAGCTGAAGCACAGAAAATCATGGACAATGATCCCATTGCCATAAACATAAAGGACGACTGGAGGCAGAAGGTAAAAGTTCTCGTTCCTGTTGTATCAGAAGCAAAGGCAAGACGTCTTGGCATAACAAGGCCAATGATTGCAAACAGTCTGGCCATTGCATTTTCCGGAAAGGCAACAGGACTTTTCAGGCAGGATAATAAACTTCTGCCCATTATACTCAGGTATCCTGAAAAAGAGAGAATCAATGTTGATGCCATAAAAAGTGTTCAGA
The DNA here is from genome assembly GCA_034659375.1 of Thermodesulfobacteriota bacterium. Classification (GTDB taxonomy): domain Bacteria; phylum Desulfobacterota; class Desulfobacteria; order Desulfobacterales; family Desulfobacteraceae; genus DATFJZ01. The sequence continues at coordinate 3,278 of JAYEHB010000087.1, read as the reverse complement.
TAATGAGCCCTGCCACGGGAAAATCTGTCTCTCTTTCCGGGCTTGTTACAGGATTTGAAACCAGGTGGCAGGATTCAATGATCAAAAGAAAAAACAGGGTAAAAACAATAACGACCCAGTGTGATCCTGCCCATGGCAATGCCAGTGTACTTTTTGCAAGATTAAAACCTGAATTAGAAAAAATTGAGCTGCCCCATGGCTATGAAATGGAATGGGGCGGAGAGCATGAAGGAGCTGAGGATGCCAGGGCAAGCCTTTTAAAATCAGTGCCGCTTTTCTTTCTTGCAATGGTGGTGATTATTATAATACTGTTTAATGCTCTAAGACAGCCTCTTATAATATTTTTGTGCCTTCCCCTTGCTCTCATAGGTGTAACAGCAGGACTTCTCGGGGCTGAACAGTCCTTTGATTTCATGTCTTTACTGGGGTTTTTAAGTCTTTCAGGTATGCTCATTAAAAACGGCGTTGTGCTGATAGATCAGATTGATCTTGAACTTTCCCTTGGAAAAGATGGAATAGAGGCTGTTCTTGATTCATCTGTCAGCCGTCTCAGACCAGTGTTAATGGCAGCCATGACGACTGTGCTCGGCATGACACCGCTTATTACAGATCCTTTTTACAGGGGAATGAGTGTCACCATAATGAGTGGTCTTACCTTTGGCACCATCCTGACCCTTATCGTGGTTCCGGTGTTGTATGCTCTCTTTTTCAGAATAAAAACCCTGGAAACAGATGAAACAAAGGTGGCGTTTTAATAACCGGCATGGCCGAAGCATGGTCATCTGCTACCGGCCACAATGAAGAATAGGTAGAAGATGCAGAGCCAACTGGCATGCTTACAGTCTATCATGCAAAGTTTCATAAGTACCTGAGCAAAAACGGGGTCAGGCCTGCGAGTTTGTCGTCTTTGTCCGTTTGCCTGACCCCTCCGCACTGATAAGGTAGGCATAGTACCTCGTTCCCAAGCTCCAACTTGGGAACGAGAAAAAAAAACTTGTTTTATGATAAACAGAATTGTATATATAATTGCCACGGGCAGTCCTGGTGGTCTAAGTCTGCACACAACCCTGGTGGGGGTTTGGTTCTAACATAGGCCATATATCCTGATTGCAGGAACAACGGAGGGGTCAGGCTTAACAATTAATTGAAAATTGAAAATTGAAAATTGAAAATTGATAATTCATAATTGATAATTCATAATTCATAATTCATAATTCATAATTTTCAATTAAATGGCCGAATATAGAACCAAGCCCAAAAAAATCTATTACAAGGAATAGTTTCCATATATGCAATTTACCAATGATATCAAAAGCTTAAATCAGGAATTAAAAAATCTTTTTGCATCTGCGCCTATTGGTATTTGCAAGATTGATATAGCAGGGCAAATGGTTTCTGCCAATCCTGAGGCTGCATGGATGCTTGGCTATGAATCCTCTGAAAATCTGATTGAACTTATGTCAGATATCAAGTCGCAAATGTTTGTGCATCAAAACACAGCTGAAGAATTTATGTTCAATCTGTTTGAAGCTGAAGAAGTCAAGTCTTACAAATGCCAGTTGATCCGAAAAAACGGCTCACTGTTATGGACACGCTGCTATGCAAAAATTATTTTAAGTGATTCCGGACGTATTAATGGTTTTTATCTTTTTATAATAAATATCAAGGACACTGTCACGGCAGAAACAAAACTTAAAAAAGCAAACGACAAATTAAAAAAGCTTTCAACAATTGATGGTCTGACCCAAATAGCTAATCGTAGACAATTTGATGAATACTGTGCCATGGAATATAAAAGACTTACCAGGGAAAAAAGAATACTTTCCATTATAATGTGCGATGTTGATTATTTCAAACTATACAACGACACCTATGGACATCAGGCTGGTGATGAATGCCTTAAATCCATTGCAAAAGCTATTCAGGTCAGCGTAAAGCGCCCTTCAGATCTTGCTGCAAGATACGGGGGAGAAGAGTTTGTTGTGGTGCTGCCCAATACTGACTCAACAGGCGCAATGCATGTGGCGGAATATATAAGGCTTGCTGTAAAAACACTTAAAATAGTTCACTCTAAATCCACTGTTGACAGGTATGTTACTCTAAGTCTTGGCATGGCAAGCATGATACCGATTGAAAACAGTACAAATGAAATCCTGGTTGATATGGCAGATAAAGCTCTGTATAAAGCAAAAGAACAAGGCCGTAACCGATCCATACAATTCAATAAGGGAACTGGAAGAAAATAATATACCCATATCGTGCAGAACTTTTGTTCGTCTTCAAGGCGTGATGACAGGGGCATAGTGAACTATGTGCCTGTTATCACAACGTAGAAGACGAGCAAAAGGGCAAGCAGGATGGATATATTATTTTTTGGAAGTTCCCTAACATGTAATATTTTTTTTAGAAGACAATAAGGAGATTTTTTAAGAATGAAAAACAGGGGCTATTTTGGAAATCATGGTGGTGCGTTTCTACCTGAAATACTGGTTGCCACATTTGACGAGCTTGAAGAGATATTCAGCAAAGTAAAAAAGGATCCTCTTTTCTGGCAGGAATACAAAGAACTCATGGCTTCATACTCCTGCCGCCCCACGCCCCTGACCTATGCTGCCAACCTGACAAAACATTTTAACGGGGCAAAAATATATATCAAAAGAGAAGATCTCAACCATACAGGTGCCCATAAGGCAAACAATGTCATGGGCCAGGGACTCCTTGTTAAAAAAATGGGTAAAACAAGGGTAATTGCCGAAACCGGTGCCGGGCAGCATGGTGTGGCAACAGCCACCATGGCGGCAAAATTCGGATTTGACTGTACAATATACATGGGGGAAGTGGATGTTTTAAGACAGAGACCCAATGTCTTCTGGATGGAACAGCTTGGTGCCAATGTGGTTCATGTTAAGGACGGAACAAAAATTTTAAAAGATGCCATTAACGAATCATTCCGGGACTGGGTAACAAACATGGAGACAACCCACTATGTTCTCGGCACTGCCTGCGGCCCCCATCCCTTTCCTGAAATGGTAAGCTTTTTCCAGTCCATTATTGGACAAGAGGCAAGAAAACAAATTCTAAAAATTGAAGGCAGACTTCCTGCCAGGATATTTGCATGCGTTGGCGGCGGTTCCAATGCCCTGGGAATTTTTGCAGGCTTTCTCAATGATCCTGTGGAACTTGTGGGTGTGGAAGCAGCAGGAAAAGGTTTACAATCCGGTCAACATGCTTCAAGACTCTGTTCAAGTGATGCAAGCCTTGGAATTGCCCAGGGATAT
>JAYEHB010000086.1:0-2537 GCA_034659375.1 Thermodesulfobacteriota bacterium | reverse complement strand
GGGGACGTTCATCCGTGACTTTTTTTTTATTTTCCTGTCTTTAACTCTTTTTTTAGAATCTTTCCTGTTGCTGTCATTGGAAGTGATTCACGTATTTCTATTATTCTGGGATATTTATAGGCAGCCATCTCTTTTTTTGCCCAATTTAAAATTTCATCTTTTTCAATGGATTTTCCAGGTTTAAGAACAATAAATGCTTTTATCTCTTCTCCGTGATGTTCATCAGGAACACCGACAACAGAAACCAGCGAGATATCAGGATGTGACATAAGCACTTCTTCCACTTCTCTTGGGTAAACATTAAAACCGCCACGAATTATCATATCCTTAAGCCTGTCCACAATATAGAGAAATCCGTCATCATCCAATTTTCCAAGATCCCCTGTTTTAAACCACGAAGTGCCGTTAAAAGCTTTTTTGGTTTCCCCAGGTTTGTTGTAATATCCTTTCATTACATTGTGACCCTGAATTACAATTTCACCAATTTCTCCAGAAGGCATAGTTTCACCATCATCATTTAATATTCTCACCTCCACCCCCCAGATGGGAGTTCCCACAGAACCTGGTTTTCTCTGTTTATGCAAATGGTTGAATGTTGCAACAGGACATGTCTCAGACAAGCCATAGCCTTCAAGAATAGGTATATTATATTTTTCTTCAATACCTTTTATTATTTCAAGCGGTAGAGATGAAGCACCTGAAACACCGATGCGTAAAACATCAGAAATCTTTTTAATATCATATCTGTTTTCAGTATCTTCATAGGATAAAAGAGCCCAGTACATTGTAGGAACTCCAAAAAAGACAGTGGCATCTTCATTCTGAAAGGCATCCAAAACTGCCTCAGGAGAAAAACGGGGAATAAACACTTCAGTATTTCCAATGGAAAAACCTGCATTCATCTGGCACGTCTGCCCAAATGAATGAAAAAGAGGAAGGGTGACAACGTGAATATCATCAGGTGTTAATCTCAACAAATCCCGAGTCATCAAAGCATTCATGGTCATGTTTGCATGGGACAGTTCAGCACCTTTTGGTAAACCCGTTGTTCCTGATGTATACAAAATAACTGCTGTATCATCGGGATCTGTTTGAACAGTGTCACATTGTGGAGACTGGCCGGCAATAAACTGGCCTAATGATTCTGTTCCCTCAATGGGTGATGGAGCTGTCGGGTCAGCTGTTATGACTGCAAAATGCTCACACGATTCTGTCTCTTTAAATCCCTTATATCCTTCCTCTGCCATTGGCAGTTCCGGTGTTCCCTGAAAACAGAAATATGCTTTTGCATGGCTGTCTTTCAGGTGGTAGGCAATTTCCCGGCTTTTCAGTAAAACATTCAACGGAACTGCAACTGCACCTGTTTTTAATATTCCATAATAGACCATGGGGAAATATGGCAAATTGGGACAGCTTAAGGCAACCTTATCTCCTCTCTTGATTCCAAGTTTTACAAGGCCATTGGCAATCATATTGACAAATTTGGAAAGATCGTTGTATGTGATTTTTTTTTCACCACAAATAATTGCATTTTTCTGTGGATATTCCCTGGCACTATGTTCAAATACTGATGAAAGGTTTAACATGCTTATCTCCTTTTATAATGGTTGTTATGAAATTTTACCTTATCAGAGATTAAATTATTAATTTATAAAAAAACAAGCATGGGTACAATTGTACCCATGAAAATCATAGCAGTAATTGAGAGATGCCCTGACACTGGACTTTACGTTGGCTTTGTCCCAGGTTTTCCTGGTGCTCATATCCAGGGCGAAACCTTGGATGAACTAAATACAAATTTGAAAGAGGTTATTAAAATGCTTCTTGAGGATGGCATCCCAAAATTTGAAGCCGAATTCGTTGGAACACAGACAGTCAGGGTGGCATAAAAAATGGTAAATTTTGAGTGGAACACTAAACAGACATTGAAAAACCAACACTATAATGACCTTTAAATGCTCCTGCCTTAATAGTTGAGATATGCCTTATTTCAACCTTTATTGCCATACTTCCTTTAGGATTGATATAATTCATTTCCAGTTGATCTCCGCATTTCAGAAGATTCAAAACTTCAGCCTGGTTATCCATGACAAGCATACCAATTCCTCCATGGCAAATATTCAATATTTTAAAACTGTATTCTTTGCCATCTAATGTAGCTTCAATAATATGGCCCATCTCAGAAGGCTCAAAGCAAGCTCTTTTTTCTAAACGCTTTTCCTCTATTGACTTTCTCATTGTTTTTCACCTCATTAAATTAATGGGTGATTGTAACAAACAGATTAATTTGAGTCAATTTAAAATATTTTCGTTAAGGAACAATTTTTAACCTGTTACAACAATCTGTCCAACGAAAAAAAGAACAAAAAAAAAGCCCTGAACAGAAATCACTCTGATCAGGGCTTTTTTGTAAACCGGCAACGTCCTACTCTCCCACACAGCTGCCCGTGCAGTACCATCGGCGCTAAAGAGCTTAACTGCCGTGTTCGGGATGGGAACGGGTGTGACCTCTTTGCTATTGTCACCGGATTAAATTG
>JAYEHB010000085.1:6563-11027 GCA_034659375.1 Thermodesulfobacteriota bacterium | reverse complement strand
ACCAAAGGTTTTAATAATTACAGGGGTCTCTCTTCTGGTTTTAATTGCTCTTGTTTTTGCAGGGTGGTTCTTTTTTCTCAAGGGAAATAACTCTGATAAAGAAGCTGTAGTAACTGCTTCCATGGAGCAGGCAGAAAAAGAAGAGATTGTTGAAAAAAAAGAACCTGTTTTTATGGATATTATTGAGCTTGAGCCCTTTGAAAATATAAAACTTAAAAAAAGTGGCAATATGGGGTTTCTTGCCATGAATATTTCTCTTGAACTGGCTCTACCCGTGATGCGGGAAGAGGTTGAGGCTGATCTGTTCAGAATAAGAGAGGTTATTGAACAGGAAACAGGGAAATTGACCTGGCTTATACTAAGAGTCCCCCAGGGGAAATTGAAGCTTAAATACACCCTTATAAAAAGTATAAATTCACTATTGTCAGAAGCTATGATAAGCAATGTCTATTTTACACGTTTAATTATGAAGTGATGTGGGATTATGAGCGATATACTATCACAGGATGAAGTTGACAGTCTGCTGGCAGGGCTTGATTCCGGCGATGTTGAATCTGAAAAAGAGGTGGAAGAGGCTGATCCGGACGGGATGCCTGTCTATGATTTTACCAGCCAGGATAAGGTTGTCAGGGCAAGAATGCCCACCTTTGATGTTATTAATGAAAGACTTGCAAGGGAGATCAGGGCAAGCATGTCAACTCTTTTGCAGACCAATGTTGATGTGACTGCCAATCCACTTGATACCCTGAAGTTTTCTGAGTTTGTAAGGAGTCTGCCTGTTCCCACAAGTCTTCATGTTTTTCGCATGGAGCCCTTAAGGGGGCATGGACTTGTGGTTCTTGAGAGTCAGCTTGTTTATAATCTTATTGATACTTTTTTTGGTGGTGAAGGTTCTGGTCAGGCAAGGGTTGAGGGCAGGGAGTTTACAGCCATTGAAGAGGTTATGATCAAAAAGGTTGTAATTGCATGTCTTAAAGATATTGAAACTGCCTGGGCTCCCATTGAACCGGTAAAGACGGTTCTTGTTCGCTCGGAGATGAATCCTCAGTTTGCTGCCATAGTTCTGCCGACTGATCTTGTTATTGTTACAAGGTTTGAAGTTGAGCTGGAACAGGCTGCCGGAACTCTGGTGGTCTGTCTGCCCTATTCCATGATTGAGCCTTTAAGGTCAAAACTTGCATCGGGTTTCCAGGCTGAAACTGAAGAGATTGATTTGACATGGCGTACAAGGCTTAAAGAGGTAATTTTAGAGTCAACAGTTGATTTAAGGGTACAGCTTGGAACTGCTGAGATCACAGGAGAAAGACTTGTCTATATGCAGAAAGGGGATGTTATTCAGCTTGATCATGATGCAAAAGATATGCTTGTTGGATTTGTTGATCGACTTCCCAAGGTAAAAGGGCATGCCGGCATCAAGCGCGGCATGCAGTCGTTAAGGATTGAAAAGAGAATAATCAGAAAATGAGAGATTTATTATGGATGATAACACTGATAGTACAAATTCTGATAATCAGGAAGAATCAGAAGAAAAAAAAGCTTCTGAAGTAGAAGAGGAAGATGTTCAGGAAGAACGGGAACTTGATTTTATTCTTGATATCCCGTTAGAACTCTCGGTGGAGCTTGGAAAGACAAAAATGCTTATCAATGATCTTTTGCAGCTTGGTCAGGGCTCCATTGTTGAGCTGAACAAGCTTGCCGGTGAGCCCCTTGAAGTTTATATAAACCATAAACTCATAGCCAGGGGTGAGGTCGTTGTGGTAAATGAGAAATTCGGAGTCCGCCTTACAGACGTCATAACACCCATGGACAGGGTAAAGAGCCTTTCAAACAATGGGTGATTCTTTAGAAATATGGACTGTCTTTGCTAAAACTACCGGTATGCTTTTTGTTGTCATAGCTGTGCTTCTGCTTGTTCTCTATCTTGTAAAGCGTCTGTCAGCAATAAAAAGCGGCAAAAACAGCCAGGATCTTATCAGGGTGTTGTCAGTGCATTATTTATCTCCCAAGGCAAAGGTTGTTCTTCTTGATGTTATGCATGAGAAAATTCTTATTGGAGTTACTACGGCAAAAATAACTTCCCTTGCAACGATTCAAAGTAATCCCGATACAGATAAGAGTAATCCCGATACAGATAAGAGTTATCCAGATATAGATAAGAGTAATCCCGATATAGATAAGGGTTATCCCGATATAGATAAGGGTTATCCAGATGATGGGAAAAATAATCTAAATAGAGAAATTGAAAACAGACCCGGCAAAGTGGATTTTAAAAATCTTTTAAATGATAAGCTGGCCGGCACTTTTTTAAAGAAAACCCCAAAAAATAAAATCCATAAAGGGGAAGAAGATGGTCAGTAGAGCAAAGTATGTTTCCCCTGTGATCACTATCTTTGCATTATCTCTTTTTGCTCTGGCGGCTCTGCCGGGAACCGGGTTTTCTGCAACATTTCCCATTCCTGCCATTACCTTAGGTGTGGAACAGGCACAGGGACCTGAGGATGTTGCAGTTGTTATTGAAATAATTGCTCTTTTAACCATTCTCTCCCTGTCTCCTGCTATTTTAATACTTATGACCCCCTTTACCAGGCTTGTTGTTGTATTTCATTTTTTAAGACAGGCCATAGGAACACAGTCAAGTCCTCCCAACCAGGTAGTTGTAGGCCTGGCACTGTTCATGACTTTTTTTATAATCAAACCTGTGGCCCTTGATGTCTATAATAATTCCCTGAATCCTTATATGGAGCATGAAATTGACTACAAAGAGGCTTTTGAAACAGCCCAGGTTCCCATCCGCAAATTTTTATTGCGAAACACAAGAGAGGCGGATATTGCACTTTTTGTAAAGGGTGCTGATATGAAGAAGCCTGAATCCCGTGAGGATGTTTCTTTGCTGGTTCTTATCCCTGCCTATGTAATAAGTGAGTTAAAGACAGCCTTTATTATTGGTTTTGTACTTTATGTCCCCTTTCTTGTGATAGATATGGTTGTGGCTTCAGTTCTGCTTGCCATGGGAATGATGATGCTTCCTCCTGTTATGATATCTCTGCCCTTTAAATTGATGCTTTTTGTTCTTGTTGACGGGTGGAATCTTCTTGCAGGATCATTATTAAAGAGTTTTGGAGTGTAAAACATGACACCTGAATTTGTTGTTGAGTTTGCTAAACAGGCCATTATTCTCACCATTTCTCTTTCCATGCCCATGCTTGGTCTCGGGCTTGCAACTGGTCTTCTGGTGAGTGTGTTCCAGGCTGTGACTTCCATTCAGGAGATGACTTTGACATTTGTGCCAAAGATAATTGCGGTTTTCCTGGGACTTCTCTTTTTTGCTCCATGGATGCTGAACAAGGCGATAACTTTTACAAGGCATGTAATTGAGAATATTCCCATGTATATCAGGTAAGCGTTCACAGAATGGAGATACTTAATTTAATAAATCCCAATGAATTTAAAGTCTATCTTCTTGTTCTTGCAAGGATAAGTCTTGTACTTTTTATGCTGCCAGTCTTCTCGACCAAAATGTTTCCCGCCCTTGTCAAGGCAGGTTTTGCCATGGTCATCTCCATGCTTCTCTATTCTGTGGTTGATATTGATCCTTCTCTTTTTCCAGAGACTGCTGTTGAAACTGCACTTCTTTTTTTGCCGGAAGCAATGATCGGGCTGACCCTTGGCCTCTGTGTAAGGATTTTTTTTGGTTCTGTTCAGCTTGCCGGGCAGATTATTGGATTTCAAATGGGGTTTTCCATGATCAATGTAGTTGATCCCCAGTCCGGTGCCAATGTCTCTATTATGGAACAGATAGCATACTGGGTTGCTCTTCTTATCTTTCTGCTGCTCAACGGGCACCATATTATGCTTTTGTCCCTGGTAGAGAGCTTTGAGCTTGTGCCTCCGGGTTATTTCATGTTTCAAAGGGTTATGCTTGTAAAGGTTTTACAGATTGGGGCAGAGATGTTTGTACTTGCCATTAAAATAGGTGCTCCTGTTATTGCAGTCCTTCTTTTTACAAGTGCTGCCTTTGGCCTTACAGCAAAATTTTCACCCCAGATGAATGTTATGATCGTTGCATTTCCTTTAAAAATATTTGTGGGACTGGTTCTTTTTGGTTTATCGCTTGATATTATCCTGCGTGTTATGCGTGAATATATAATGGATCTTAAGGGCCTTTTTTTATCCCTGCTATTCTGGGCAGGAGGAGGATAGGTGTTGTAAACGTTCACAGGGTACTGCACCTGCTGCGTTGGTGTGCACTTGAAGTACATGAGTACGTCTTCGTGCCCCCCGCCTTGCATCTGCAGCACCCTGCAAACGCTTACAATGCGGCTAATTGACTGTGAATATTTATTAGAGGTGAACTATGGCTGAAGATCCCCAGGGCGGAGGGGAAAAAAGTGAAGATGCTTCCTCGAAGAAGCTGAGTAAGGCCAGGGAAGAAGGGCAGGTTGCAAAGAGTATGGAGGTTGCTTC
>JAYEHB010000085.1:0-6463 GCA_034659375.1 Thermodesulfobacteriota bacterium | reverse complement strand
TTTATTAGAGGTGAACTATGGCTGAAGATCCCCAGGGCGGAGGGGAAAAAAGTGAAGATGCTTCCTCGAAGAAGCTGAGTAAGGCCAGGGAAGAAGGGCAGGTTGCAAAGAGTATGGAGGTTGCTTCGGTATTTGTTCTCCTTGCCGGAGTTCTGGCACTGTATTATTCTGGATATCATCTCTATACAAATTTTCTTGCAGTGATGAGTGACAGTTTTGTTTTTAACCAGGTTCCTCTGCTCAATGATGTAGAAGCTGTGCATCTTCTTTTTCTCTATACAGAGCGAATCTTTATTATGCTTGCTTCTCTGCTGGCTGCAGTGTTTGTTGCCGCTTTTTTATCAAATGTTGTTCAGGTGGGTTTTGAAATCTCATGGAAAGCCATTGAACCTAAATTTTCCAAATTAGATCCCATAAAAGGAATTGGCAAGATCTTTTCATCAAAGTCCCTTGTGGAATTTGTAAAGAGTATTATGAAGATTGTTATTATTTTTGCAGTTGCATATTCTGCCGTTAAGGGGAAGAGCATCGAGATTGCCAGGCTTTATGATCACAGTACAGCATATATTTTATTGTATATTCTTAAGGTTTGTTTTTATATCTTTATTAAAGTTATCCTTATCATGGTTCTTCTAGCTCTTCTTGATTATGCATTTCAGAAGTGGAAGTTTCTTGAGGATCAGAAGATGACAAAACAGGAGGTCAAGGACGAGCACAAGCAGACCGAGGGAGACCCCCAGATTAAGTCAAGAATCAGGAGGCTCCAGGCCGAGGCTGCACAAAAACGGATGATGGCCGAGGTGCCTGATGCTGATGTGGTTGTAACAAACCCCACACGCCTTGCCATTGCCGTGAAGTATGATGGCATGACCATGAATGCTCCCATGGTTCTTGCAAAAGGAGCAGGAGCGGTTGCTGCAAATATAAGAAGGATTGCCGAAGAATCCAATGTCCCCCTGGTAGAGGATAAGGAGTTGGCCCGGAATTTGTATAAGATTGTAGATATAGGTGAAGAGGTGCCTTCGGAACTGTTTCAGTCTGTTGCAGAAATTCTTGCCTATGTTTACAAGCTTAAGGGCAAAAGCTTGTAAATATAAGGCACGGGTCGAAGATGCGGAGCCAAAATATAAAGAATAAAACACAAAAAGTGTAAACTACTTTTAAAGCATTATAAAGGATGCCGATTTTTTTATATTAGCTTTTCAACTTTTTGAGCTTGATTTGACCGGTCAAAGTGTTAATACTATATTGAGGTTACCATATCGGGGGCAGGCTTTTGTTATTTGTGTGATTATCAAACCTTGAGGATGATTAACCAAAAAGTCAAGATAATGACAATAACGAAAGCCTGACCCCACGCAGCGTCCAGGCCTTGACATGTGCAATCCAGAAAGTTGAGTTAACTTTCTGGAATTCACCAAAGTAAACACTTACCAGATTTTTAATTTTTAAAGGGGAGAGAATGGCAGCTGAAGCAACGGGAAGAATGGCAGGTTTTAGAAAAGAAGGTTCTGATATTGCAATGGTATTTGCATTGATCGGAATACTTATGGCCATGGTTCTGCCTCTTCGTCCAATGCTGCTGGATTTTTTTCTGGCTTTAAATATCTCCTTTGCGGTTATAGTTCTCATAACCACAATGTACACAAAGACTCCGCTGGATTTTTTCATATTTCCTTCAATGCTTTTGATTTTGACTCTTTTTCGTCTTTCATTAAATGTTGCTTCCACTCGTTTGATTCTTCTCCACGGCAGTGAAGGTGATCTTGCAGCAGGAGCTATAATTAAATCCTTTGGCAGCTTTGTTGTTGGAGGAAATTATGTTGTGGGGATGATTATTTTTATAATTCTTGTTCTTATCAATTTCATGGTTATTACCAAAGGTGCCGGTAGAATCGCAGAAGTTGCTGCAAGATTTACCCTGGATGCCATGCCTGGTAAACAGATGGCCATAGATGCCGATCTTAATGCAGGCATGATAGATGAGATTGAGGCTGGAGAGAGAAGAAAGGAAGTTTCCAGAGAATCGGAATTCCACGGTGCCATGGATGGTGCAAGTAAGTTTGTTCGAGGTGATGCAATTGCCGGCATAATCATTACTTTTATTAATATTGCTGCAGGGTTTATAATAGGGGTGCTTCAGCAGGGAATGCCCATGAAAGAGGCTCTGGCTAACTATACCCTGCTTACAGTCGGCGATGGTCTTGTCTCCCAGATTCCGGCTCTGCTCATCTCAACAGCAGCCGGACTGCTTGTTTCAAGGGCAGGCTCTGAAAACAGGATGGGTAAGGAATTTGCGACACATCTTCTTTCAAGTCCAACGCCTGTTTATATAGGTTCTGTGATTGTTTTCTGCTTTGGTCTTGTTCCAGGTCTTCCTTCCTTTCCCTTTATGACTCTCGGTGTTATTATGGGGACATTTTGCTGGTATTTTATAAAGGGAGAAGAGTCTGGTGAACAAGAGGCTGAAACTGGTGCTGCTGAAGCGGCAGAAGAGAGCGGAGCTCCTGAGGAGGTGGATCATCTTCTTACTTTGGATACAATTGAACTGGAGGTTGGTTATGGTCTTATTCCCCTGGTGGACAAAGAGCAGGAAGGTATGCTTCTTGGCAGAATCAGGGCAATCAGGAGGCAGTTTGCCACTGAAATGGGTATTATCATTCCTCCCATACATATCAGGGATAATCTTAAACTCAACCCTGCCCAGTACAGGGTAATGATCAAAGGCGTTGAAATTGCAGGTGCTGAGCTCATGGTGAATCATGCTCTGGCCATGGATCCCGGAGGAACTGCAAAGGAGATAGACGGTATTGCAACCATAGAGCCTGCTTTTAAGCTCCCTGCCCTCTGGATACCGGCAGACAGGGAGGATGAGGCAAAATTTGCAGGATATACTGTGGTTGACAACTCAACAGTTATTGCCACCCATCTTACCGAAGTGATAAGAAATAATGCATATGATCTTCTGGGAAGACAGGATGTTCAGCATCTTCTGGATAATCTGGCCAAGACAACTCCCAAGGCAGTTGAAGAGCTTGTTCCTGCCCTTCTTTCCCTGGGGATTGTTCAAAAGGTTCTTCAGAATCTTTTGCGGGAGAGGATTTCCATACGTGATCTTCTCTCCATTGTTGAGACCCTTGCTGATTATGCTCCCATGGGTAAAGATCCTGATCTTTTAACCGAATATGTAAGGCAGAAGATAGCAAAAAGTCTGCTTGCACCATATCTTGGTGAGGGCAAAACTCTTCAGGTTATTACACTTGACAGAGTTCTTGAGGAGATGCTTACAAAAAATATAAAACATACTGAGCATGGCTCATATCTTGCGGTGGATCCCAATACAGGTGAGAAAATAGTCAGGGCTGTAAGTAATGAAGTGGAAAAGATACTTGCTTTGGATGTGCATCCAGTGATAATGTGTTCTCCTGTATTGAGACGTCATTTCCGAAAACTGGTTGAGCATGCTCTTCCTTTAGTTTGCGTTGTCTCCCATGCAGAGATAGCCGACGATATAACTCTTACTGCAGGCGGAAAGGTGAAACTTAAAAAAGGTGAAACTTAAAAAAGGTGAAACTTAAAAAATGAGAACAGATATTTTCAGAGCAGAGAGTATTCAACAGGCTGTAGTTAAGGTTAAAGAGGCTTTGGGTGCTGATGCCATGATACTGTCCACCCGGAAACTTCCATCAAGCCCTCGTGATCCCTATTCAAAACAGATGTTTGAAGTTAAAGCAATTTCAGCAGAGTATGGAGTTATAAGAGAAGAACTTGTCAATATAAAGGATCTTATCTCCCTTGCCGGGTTTGGAACAGGGATGCAGAGTATGACCTGCTCTTATCCTGAGTCCAGGGCTCTGTTTGCATCTCTCGTGAGAAATGGTGTTTCAGAGCAGATAGTGACCTCTCTTTTACAGAGTGCATTTTTTACCATGGAAAATCAGGGGATAATGGAGAATGAGAGAGCTGGTTTTTTAAAAAAATATGTTTTACAAGAGTGTATTAAACAGATGGATACAAGTGATCCCTTTGCTGTGATAGAAACTTTGGGGCGCCCCCATGTGGCAGCCTTTGTCGGTCCTACCGGAGTGGGAAAGACGACTACTATTGCAAAACTTGCTGCTGAACTGAGTCTTAAAAGAAAAAAAAAGGTTGGTCTTATCTCTATTGATAATTATCGCATTGGAGCCTTTGAACAATTAAAGTCATATGCATCCATAATGGGACTTTTGTCTGTCCCTGCTTTTACAAAAGATGATCTTTCAAATGCCCTTGATAAAATGAAAGATATGGATATTGTGCTCATTGATACAGCAGGACACAGCCATTCAGATAGTGTGAGAATGAATGAGGCTGAACAGTTGATAAGCGGCGATTTTAAGATTTCAGTACATCTTGTGTTAAGTGTTACAACGGATTCTATTGATATGAAAGAGGCTGCCAGGGCTTTTTCTTCTTTAAAGCCTGATAGTTATGTTTTTACAAAGATTGATGAAGCAAAAAGATGCGGAAAAATTCTGGATCAGATAAGTACTCAAAAATTGCCGGTATCCATGATTACCAACGGACAGAGAGTTCCAGAGGACCTAATTATTCCAGATGTGAACAGGCTTTTGGGAATTGTACTTGGGGCTTAGGGCTTACAGGGAAAGGAGAGGTAATAAGGTGGATCAGGCAAGCGGATTGAGAAATATTGTAAAATCAGATGCCATATCAAGGAGTAAGTCTTTTAGAAAACCATCTAAAAATAAGATTATTCCGAGAGTTATAGCTGTGACAAGCGGTAAGGGCGGCGTTGGCAAGACAAATATGGCCGGGAATCTGGCCGTTGCCCTTGCAGCAATTGGTAAGAGAGTGGTTATTTTCGATGCTGATGTGGGGCTTGGCAATATTGACATAATCTTTAACCTGCGGCCAAAGCATAATATCAGTCATGTGGTAACAGGTGAAAAGAGTCTCTCTGAGGTTATGGTTACAACGGATCATGGTGTGAGAATTATTCCAGGAGGTTCAGGGTTTGCCAATTTAACGCAGCTCAGTGATGGTGAGAAACTTAATCTGTTGACAGAATTTGAGAGTCTGGAGGATACTGTTGATATAGTGCTCGTAGATACAGGGGCCGGCATATCATCCAATGTCCTCTATTTTAACTCAGCAGCAGATGAATCCATTGTTATTGCTACACAAGAGCCCACTTCTATAACAGATTCCTATGCATTAATGAAGGTTTTATCAAAGGATTATGGAACAAGGTATTTTAAACTTGTTGTAAATATGGTAGCCTCTGAAAAAGAGGCTAAATCTGTTTATGCATCGTTGAGCGGAGCAATGGACAGGTTTTTAGGTAATGTGGTGTTGGAGTATTTTGGATATATTGTTTCAGATCCCATGCTTCAAAAGGCAGTGCTGAAGCGCAGTCCTGTACTGGATTTTGCTGCCTCATCTCCTTCGGCAGCTATTTTTAAAAAAATTGCAAAAAAAATTGTAGATTCCCCAAGAAGAACAGGTGCAGATGGAAATATTAAGTTTTTTATGAAACGGCTGTTTGACGCAGCAAACTGATTTGGATGTGGGGTTTAATGGTTCAAAGGTATATGGGAAATAAGACAAAGGAGAGCAAATGGCGGGAAACCATGATTGTTGAATATGCTTATCTGGTAAAGCATATATCAGCAAGGTTTGCCAGACGTCTTCCATCCAGTGTGCTGTTTGATGAGCTTGTAAGTGCAGGTTCATTAGGACTTATTGATGCTGTTGATAAATTTGATCATGGTAAACATGTAAGTCTTAAAACCTATGCCCAGTACAGAATAAAAGGTGCTATTTTAGATGAACTGCGAAGCATGGACACCTATTCCAGATCCATGAGAAAAAAGATTCAGAATATTGCCAGGGCAACAAAGATAATCGAGGATGAGACGGGACTTCCTGCTTCTGATCCCGATGTGGCAAAAGAGCTTGGAGTAGAGCTTGAGGTGTACTATGATATGCTTACAGCCATTCATGGTGCGTCCATATTAAGTCTTGATGCCTTTATTAAGACAAAAAACAATGATGCTTCTTCAAAAACAAGATTTCAGTCAGGATTAAAAGGAAAGGGTAATCCTGCCGATTTTTTTGATAAAGAAGAGTTAAAGTCTGTTCTGGCCGGTGCAATAAAAAAAATGGCAAAAAAAGAGCAGACAGTGGTGGCTCTCTATTATTATGAGGAGTTAACATTAAAGGAGATAGGAGAGGTTCTCTCTTTAACCGAATCAAGAATATGCCAGATACATACAGCAGCTCTGATTAAGTTGAAAACAAGGATTAAGGATTATTTTGAATAACCGGCACGGCCGAAGCGTGGTTATTCTCATCGGCCACAACAACGGGTGAAACTCTATGATTTTAAATAGTTAGGAGGAGTTTCATATAACCGGCACGGCCGGAGCGTGGTTTTCGCATCGGCCACAACAAATTTAGAAAG
>JAYEHB010000084.1:0-2545 GCA_034659375.1 Thermodesulfobacteriota bacterium | reverse complement strand
TGATGATTTCCGTTGCGGAAGTGAGCGTACAATCAGCCATTAACAGGGCTCATGCTCGATGATCAAGTTTTTATATCTGATTTCTCGAAAATGGGGTCAGGCCTGACCCCTCACAGGTAAATGTCAACATAAAAAAACTTGATCAGGATGATAAAAAATAATTCTGTTCCCTTTTTTTTTGAAATTAAACCTTGATTTATTATTTCCATGACCCTAATATGTACAAATCAGAACCAAAAAAAGGGAATTATGATTTTTTGCCAGAATAACACGAAATTCAAAGCTGAGAGTTTAATCTGTACAAGCCAGAATCCAAAGGATTTTACGTGTGACCTTCAGGTTATGTGAGCAGGCCAAAATAGGCGAATATGGGGTGCTGGCCGAATATGTACATATGATAAGTAAGGATTTAAACACAGGAGGATAGAGATTATGGATAAAATGATATCCACAAAGGGCGGGATAGTATCAATAATTTTGATTGTTTTTCTGCTGGCGGTAAATTTTCAAAGTGCCATGGCCCAGGAGAGCAGCTCTGTGGACAAGATCTCTCTATCACTTCAGTGGCATACCCAGTGCCAGTTTGCAGGTTATTATGCAGCCCTTGACAAGGGGTGGTATATGGATGAGGGTATTGATCTTACAATCAAGCCTGGAGCCGCAGACAGAAATTCCATTCCACTGGTCAGGTCAGGTGTCTCTGATTTTGGAACAAAATGGCTGGCTGATTTTCTTGGTGCAGAGGCTAAGGGACATTCTCTTATATCCATTGCCCAGATTGTACAAAAAAATGGCCTGGTATTGATCAGCAAAAAAGGCTCAAACATCACAACTCCCAGTGATTTTACAGGCAAGAGGATTGGAATATGGTTTTTTGGAAATGAAGCTCAGTTCTACACTTTAATGAACAAACAGGATCTGCCCCTTGACAAGATGATTATAAAACCGCTTAAATGGAGTATCAAACCATTTCTGCAAGACACATTCGATGTAATCAATGTGATGCTTTACAATGAGTACTTGCGAGTGCTTGACAGCGGGTATAGCAAAGATGAGATAAACATTATTGATTTTGCTGATTATGATTTGAATTTCCCAGGTCAGGTGCTTTTTACAAAAAAATCAACATTAAAGAACCGCCCTAGTTTGTGTGAACGTATGGTCAGAGCGTCTCTTAAAGGATGGGCCTGGGCGGTTGAGCATCAAAAAGAGGCTGTTGATATTGTACTTAAAAATGACCAGGCAGGAGTTTTGCAAAAAGAACGACAGCTAAAGCAGATGGCAATAATGGCAGAACTTGTGAACTATAAAAACAGAGCTTTGGGGTATCATGAGCCAGAGCAGGTTGAGTTTGTGATGCAGAACCTTGTTAAGCATAATGTCATTTCCCGGTATATTGATCCGGCAGAACTGTACACTAACTTTATTTGGGAAAAAGCAGGTGGCAGAAAACAGGATTAACGTCCATGAAAAATAGAAAAACTGAAAAACTGAAAAAGATCTCTTTTGTTATCTTTGCTGTTCTTATTTTGGCATTTTTAAGCGTTATATGGCTTTCATTTCAGAGCTGGCTTAAAACAGGTCAAACATTTGATGAAATTGTTGATGTTGATTTTCCTGTGATAAGAATATCTTCAAATATAGCACTTGATATTACACAATCAAGAACAGAACTTTTCAGGTATTTAAACGAGTATGAGCCCTCACCCTATCGAGTTAAAAATAATATTAAAAATGCCCTGGAAAAAATATCAAAAATAGATCAGCTCTCAATTTCAAAAGATATAAAGATTATTTCCAGGGAACTTGAAAAAAATCTTAACCTTTATCTTGAATTGATAAAAAAATTGGAATATTGCTTCAGGAACGATGATCATCTCTGTATCAGTCAGCTTACCAGCATTACAGTGGAGGCAGGAACCACCCTTTCATTATTATACAGCAAGCTTGGAACCAGTATTCAGGCTTTTTACCGCAGAAAAAGTATGGCATCAAAGATAGAGCTCATGGACAACACTTTGCTGCTCATGTCTGTTTCACTTTTTATACTGTTTTCCCTTATTCTGGGGATTATCTTCTGGAACAGAACACTTCACCAGGAAGTTCATGCCAGGACAATGGAATTGAACAGACAGTTGAAAGAGACTGATCTGGCTCACAAAGAGCTTAAAAAGAGTGAAGAACAGTTCCGTTTTTTAACTGAAAATTCTGCAAGCATGATTTATCGTCAATCTCTGCCCAATGGAAAATATGAATATGTCAGTCCGGCATCAATTGAAATTACCGGCTATACTCCCCGGGAGATATACAGTGAACCAATGCACATCCGACGCTGCATTCACCCTGATTTTGCAGATTATCTGGACGAGCAGTGGGGCAAAATGTTAAAAGGAGATATCCCGCCCTTTTTTGAGTTTCAGATTATCCATAAATCAGGTGAAGTAAAATGGCTGAATCAAAGCAATGTTTTGTTTTACAATGAAACCGGATCTCCTGTTGCCACAGAAGGCATTGTCACCGATGTCACCCAAAACAAACATCTTGA
>JAYEHB010000083.1:0-2546 GCA_034659375.1 Thermodesulfobacteriota bacterium | reverse complement strand
GGTCATTCTCATCGGCCACAACAAAATATGAAAGTCATGCGATTGCAGTCGTTTGGACGGACTTTCATATAAAATTTATGTTACGTGTGACCTTCAGGTTATGGTTTTCAAAAAAAGATATTAACATAAAATTTAAGGCATCACAAAAAAAATTAAAAAATTTTTTTTCAAACCTGCAACGGTGAACGGGTTGTCCCCGAGCTTTTCCGCTGGCCTGGGTACCGTACCTTTCCATGGCCCTGACAAGCACCCTTTTCTTCCCCTAACCCTCTGCTGGAGAGTCAGATCCCCCTGCCACATCTCAAAATTTGCCCACTGCTCTTCCATAGTGGTATGAACAGACTTGACCCCTGTACTCTTTACTCTTTGTGATTGCAAATGTTGATTTTTATGTTACCAGTTGCAATACCTTCGTAGCACATACTTCATAAAAGCTAAAAACAACTTGACATTGTAGCCCATATGGGAGATCCTTAATTATAAGGAGGTGATACCTATGGCAAAGACTGCAACAATAAGAGCAAGAATCGAACCTGAACTTAAGAAAGACGTAGAAGACCTTTTTAAAAAATTAGGTCTTTCTACAACCGAAGCGATTTCAATATTTTATAAGCAGGTAAAATTAAGGAATGGGTTACCTTTTAATATCGTTATTCCCAACAAGACAACAGAAAAGGTTTTTAAAGACACAGATGCAAATAAAAACCTAATACGTTGTGAGACTATAGATGATATGTTTGAAAAATTGGAGATATAGATGTTAATACCAGTCTATTCCAGACAATTTTCCAAAGATATCAAAAGGATACAAAAACGTGGGAAACCACAGAATAAATTAAAAGAGGTTATCCGAAAACTTGTAAATGGTGAGAGACTTAATCCAATTTAAGATCATTAAAAGGGTGCGTGAAAAAATGCCTGTTTTCAGCCATAGAACAGAGCTTGATCAATTAATAATTAATAATTAACAATTCACAATTCACAATTCACAAAGCTCTTCAGGAGTAAAAGCCACTACCTCGTCAATTGACAGGGAGTTTGTAAAGAGCATTACAAGGCGGTCGATTCCAAGGGCTATGCCTGCTGTTTCCGGCATATTGCCAAGCTCTTCTAAGAATTTTTCAGGCATGGGGGAGGCAGCTTTACCGAATTTGTCACGAATTGTCATCTCTTTTTCAAATCTTATTCTTTGTTCGTCCGGGTCTGTAAGTTCTGAAAAACCATTGGCAAGTTCAATGCCTGCAATATAGAGTTCAAACCGTTCTGCAAGTTTGTTATTATTTTTTTTAAGTTTTGCAAGGGCTGCCATGGATGATGGATAATCAAATATAAAACATGGTTTTTGTATCCCAAGATTTGGCTCAATATCAAAACTCATTATCTCATCAAATTTTTTTTGTAAAACAGCCTGATCCATTGAAATTTTGCTGTATTCTGCAAAGGCTTGTTCCACGCTGATTTTTTGCCAGGACTCTGCAAGGTTAATATTTAGATTATTATAACAGATAGACTCTTTTGAGCCTGTTTCTTTTGCAATGAATTTTATGAGATTCCGGCATTGGTCCATGAGATCCATGTAAGTATCCCCTTTTGTGTACCATTCCAGCATGGTTAGCTCTGTGAGGTGTCGATCACCTCTTTCATCTTTTCTAAAGCATTTGCATATCTGAAATATTTTTTCATATCCTGATGCAGCAACTCTTTTCATGCAAAGCTCAGGCGAGGACTGAAGATACCATTTCTCAGATTTAAAGCTGTCTATGTGTGCTTCCGGAGCCGGTGCAGGAATCCTTACAGGAGTTTCAATTTCAAGATATCCATTAAGATTAAAGAATTTTCTTACAGCATTTATTATCAGAGCTCTTTTTTTTAAATTTTTACCCAAATTTATATCCGCAAAATTATTGTTTTATTTTTCTTTTGTATCCAGAAGCAGCGTGACCGGTCCATGGTTGATCAGGGAGATCTCCATCATTGCCTGGAAAACACCCGATTTTGTATCAACACCCATCTCCATTGCCCGGCCGATGAAATACTCATAAAGATCATTGGCTTTTTCATGGGGAGCCGCTTTTATAAAGGAGGGCCTTCTGCCTTTTTTGCAATCTCCCAGCAAGGTAAACTGGGACACCACCAGAAGCTCTCCTTTTACATCTTTAAGAGAAATGTTCATCTTGCCATTATCATCTTCAAAAATTCGCAGGTTGATAATTTTTTTTACAAGGAAATCCGCATCCTTTTGAGTGTCATCATCCTGAACACCCAGCAACACCAGAAGCCCGTTACCAATACTTGCAACAATGGTATTGTCAACAACAACATGGGCTTTTTTTACTCGCTGAACAACTGCTTTCATTTATTGTAACCTTTTACATTACTAACCCGAATATTTACGTTTACTTTGGTAACCGCAGATGCAAGGCGGTGGGCAGGCAGATGTACTCATCTACTTCAAATAACCCCAACGCACAGCAGGTGCGGTGCCCTGTGAGCGCTTACCATTTTTTTTTAGATTTGAAATTACCACGAAAAATGGGGTGAAATCA
>JAYEHB010000082.1:0-2549 GCA_034659375.1 Thermodesulfobacteriota bacterium | reverse complement strand
CTTCTGCAACCGAGCTTTCATCTGTTTCAGAACAGATCACCGCAAATTCGGAACAAACCGCAGAAAAATCAAACAGCGTGGCTGCCGCTGCCGAAGAGATGGCCACTAATATGAACAGTATGGCTGCGGCCACTGAGCAGTCCACGGTAAATATCCAGATGATTGTTTCTGCTTCGGAAGAGATGACCGCTACTATCAATGAAATCGCAGGCAATACAGCTAAAGGCAGTGAAACAACCTCCCAGGCGGTTACAAAGGCCCAAGAGGTCTCGGGAAAGATGGATGAGCTTGGCAAGGCTTCGGCCCAAATCAGTAAGGTCACGGAAACCATTGCTGATATTTCCGAGCAGACCAATCTTCTGGCACTCAATGCCACCATTGAAGCGGCCAGGGCAGGAGAGGCGGGTAAAGGGTTTGCCGTTGTGGCAGGAGAGATTAAAGCCCTTGCCCATCAGACCGCTGAAGCCACCAGTGATATCAGCGAAAAAATATCCTGGGTTCAGACCACCACGGCTGAATCCGTCACTGCCATTGACTCCAGTGTTAAGGTCATTAATGATATCAATGATATTGTCACCACGGTTGCAACGGCCATTGAAGAACAGTCAGCCACCACCCAGGAAATTTCAAACAATGTGAGCCAGATAGCCACAGGTGTCCAGGAAGTCAACGAGAATGTCAACCAGACCTCAGCTGTAGCCGGGGAAATGACCAGGGATATTTCCGAGGTCAGCCAGGCAGCAGATGAGATGAGCTCCGGCAGCCAGCAGGTTAATATCAGTGCCGCAGAATTATCCAGACTGGCTGAAAATCTTAATGAAATGGTGGGAAAGTTTAAAATTTAAAATTTAAAAAAACAGCTCAACTTTACATCAGCAATTCTAATTTTGGAGCCATATGCGTTTAAAACTAAGAAAATGATAGTTTTCATCAACGTGATTTCAGTGAGTTACACAGCAAAGGAGTCGGTTAAAAACCATAATTAGAATTGCTGACTTTACATGTAAGAAGCATGAGTGAGAAAATGCGCAAGGGGAATAGCTTTCCACCAGCACTGACGTATGAACAAATAAATACTGAAATATTAATTTGTTATAAAATAATTTTTCGCACTAATTGAAGCCATGTGAAATTATAACTTATTGATTTTAAAACTAATCCAGAAAAAGTTCATACGTCACCGCTGATTAATTATTAAAAAAATTGAATTTATGTTTTTGGTGTGGTAATAAATTATAAATTAAGTACTGGGCAGGATGCGAGGCAAACAGAGTACAGAATTCACTTCTCACTGGGGGATAAGAATATTGTGATAGCAGAGCTTAAGTGATTAAGTTATGATGACCCGAAAAATATGAGCAGATTTTTGGCATCCTTACGTATCAGCATAAAAGTAGTTTACACTTTTTGGGGAAAATCCCCTTTAAATAGGGAATGGTTTCAGAAAGTGTAAGGTCCTTATTAAACCTGAAATTCTACCCAAGTTTATTTAGAGGTTGACCAATCGACTATTTGTAAATCAGATACTCTTTTAAACTCTTTTGTATTATTTGTAACCAAAGTTCCTTTATTAGCTTTAACGATAGCAGCAATAAAAAGATCATTGGGTCCAATTATTTCCCCTCTTTTTTCTAAATGCGCTCTTATTTTTGAATATTCAATACTTTCCTGGTCATTAAATCCAATAATTTCCATGGGAAACAGAAATTGGTTAATGCGCACCATATTTTCATTTTTCTTTTGGCTTTTTTCTGCTCCATATAAAAGTTCGGCTTTAACGATTGAGGGAATCTTTATATTGTTTGGACTTTCAGATAAAATTTTTTGTTTCAGGTTCTGATTTGAAGCCTTTAAAAAATAGACACATATATTGGTATCTAAATAATATTTCACAACTCTTCTCTTGGAGAGTCATCTTTAAAGTTATGAACTCGCTCAATGGTAAAAGTGTCATCATTAATGGAGCCAAATAAATCTTCATAATGATCCGGCCATTTTGAGTGCATTGATTCATTTAATTTTTTTACTGCATATTTGGAAATTGATAAATGCTCAATTTTGGCAGCTATCCCCAGCTGATACAGAGTTTTTTCATCTATATAAAGTGATAATTGAGGCATAATTTGCTCCTTTTCTATAACTGCCATGGGGCAGCCTTGGTGGTCTAAGTCTGCACACAACAAATGATGAAAGTTACACTCCTGGTTTGCCAGGACTTTCATATAAAAGTATATTATAAACTATACTTATTTCTAAACAAAAAGTCAATTCGTGTAACATTATCAGATCTTTCGGAACAGTTATGAACAGGGGGTCAAGTCTGCTCTTGACTCTTTCTGTATGTTAATTTTTTAATTTATTGTAAGAAAACCCGGTTTTTACAGCATCTGCACAGTCAAGGTTCTACACATACAAGAGCCAGGGAATTGTAAAACAGGTGGTGGAGTGATCATCGGGTAAAAGCTGTTACATCCCCCAGACAACAATTTTTTGTCCCTGAAATGATCTTGTCTGTTTAAAGATTTTCTCTTTCCATGAAAGATCTGATC
>JAYEHB010000081.1:0-2555 GCA_034659375.1 Thermodesulfobacteriota bacterium | reverse complement strand
AATTATCAAGGTCTGACGGTGCTTCCCCTTCATGGTATAGGAGGAATTTTTTATCTGATTCTTCCCTGAGAATTCGATGTTTGATCCTGAATTCATTATTATTCAGTTCAATCTTTTCAATGTCTGAGAACTCAAGTTTTTCATAGTCTTTCCGCAGTTCTTTTTTTGAATCATACCAGAAGACAATTCTGTGTTTTTTGAAGAGCTTAATCAAGGCTGGGGATAATTTACTATTCATTGTTTTGTATAGTCTCCAAATAGTGATTTGATCGTCATATAAAACTCTCCAAAAACACCTTCTGGATCAGGTTCAAGATATGCAGTTACAAAAATTCTTAAATCTTGTTCACTCAAAATATCATCTATAAAGGGTTCAATGGTTTTTCTTCTCAAGTCATTCAATTTGGGAATATCAAGGCCAATTTCCTTTATAGTGATATTTGCAGCATTGTCATTTTTATCTGCTGATTTTATCTTGCCATCTGCCTTAAAAGAAAATCTATTTTCACATTCTTGATCAAATGGAGATACTAACAATTCATAATCAAACCACTTGTCTTTCAAATTACCGCAATGACGGGGTTCGCCCTTTTTCAATCTGTTTTGACAAGAGCATAGCATATTAGAGTAGTCAAGAGGATCTATCTCATTATTGCTTTGGGGATTAAAGTGCTCGATATGAGAGTCGTGCAGTATAAGGCGCCTTTCACAATAGCAGCACAAATATCCTTGTTCCTGCATAAGTGATTCTTTGACAGCGTTTTTTAACTGGCCTCCCATTGAATCATAATCTGGCTGCCAATCATCATTCGCAAGCGATTTCCAATCCGTTAACTCTTGTGGCTCTATGCCTTTTTGAATATATTTCATTTCCCTAAAATCTCTTGTCGTTTGATAAGTACCATGGCTTTAGCTATCGCAGGATCTTCACCTATCATATTCCTCAGACTTGCAACTTGTTCTTTTGCTCTACTGGTATTTCCATCGCTAATCGTCTCATAGAGTTCCGTTAATAAACGATTAACCTCATCCGGACGAGTTGTTTCAAGCCCCATCAGGTCTTCAAGAACTCTATCTACATTTTTCCCATAGGATTCTGTAGGTTTATTAGCGAGAATACCTTTGCCTGTTGTATTGAGAAGAAAAAGGTCTTCAGGTTGAACATGGGTTATCACATGGGGTGAATGAGTTGAAACAACAAACTGTATATTCGAAAAAACACTGGTCAGTGTTGGAATGATTTTTCTTTGCCATTTCGGATGTAAATGGAGATCAATTTCATCAATAATGACAACTCCTCTTCCTTCTAAAGGGTTTTCACTTTTTGGGTTTGAAATAGCCAGCCTTCTTGCAAGATCTCCAACTAAAGCGATCAAACATTTTTCTCCATCTGATAATTGGTCAACGGACAAAGTTTTTTCATTTTTATCGATCTCCATTCTTAATGGATTACGTCGAACAGTAAGATTGTTAAATTCAGGTAAAAATTCATTCAACGCCCTTCGAATAGCTGCAAGTTGAGGATCTGGGAATTGGAAATCATCTGGTTTAAAAAAAGCATTCTTATATTTTCTGTTTTCATTTTCAAGATCTTCACGTTCACGAAACCATTCAAAAAATGTTCTGAAATTAGCCCCGCTTGTCAGGGCTTCATCATAGGCAGCAAACAAATTAAACCTGTGCTTTTTTCTTATTCTAATGGGGATATCTATAACGGATCTGTTAACCGGGTAGTATACAAACAAAGGCAAATTAAGATTTTCTTCCTGTTCTTCTATTTTAAGCCGCATCTGTTTTGTGTAATTGTTCAACGCTAATAAATCACTTTTTTTCTTAACTTTTATATAGCTCTTTCTGCGTTTGACCAGTTTCCAGAAAATTTTCTGCTCTCCGTCAATACATGAGAGTGCAATACTTGATACAGGGGTACCATTGGTAACATCATTTTCTATAATCGGACGTCCTGAAGCTCTGGATTGTTTTAATCGACTCACAACCCATGAGAGCATTATAGCCACAGCGTCCAATACGGTAGATTTCCCAGCACCATTAATCCCCAAAAATACGTTTATGGTTTTGTTAAGCTCAAGATCGAGACTTTTAGCACCACGATAGTTCGATAGGGATAATTTTTTAATTTTCATTTCTTTACTCCAATGGCATATGTTGTCCTCTGTAAGCAATGAATTATCAGTTTTTTATTGTTTTTCACAGCTAACATTTTTCAATTTCTTCTATATATAACAAGTTACTTCTTTTTTTTATATATAAATCCAACTATCAACAGTTATTCTAAAATAACAGCTATAGGCCTTTTAACTATATTTAATGGCTCTTTAACTTAACCCTGCAACTTTTTTCAAGGCTTTTCCAAATTTCGGATAGTTCACTTTTACACCATCATCAAGGTCAATTTCTATTTGTCTGGTTGCCAGTGGATAGAGTATATCACGTTCATATTCATCTAATTCATCAAGGATTTTTTTTAGCTTCTCGATCTCTTTTAAAGCTTTTGCTTTTTCTCCTTGAGAAGCTGAGGTGCTGATACTGATATT
>JAYEHB010000080.1:0-2557 GCA_034659375.1 Thermodesulfobacteriota bacterium | reverse complement strand
AATTATGAATTATCAATTATGAATTATGAATTATCAATTATCAATTATCAATTATCAATTATCAATTATCAATTATCAATTAATTGTTAAGCCTGACCCCTCCGTTGTTCCTGCAATCAGGATATATGGCCGACGTTAAAACCAACCCCCCGTTTTCAGAACTTTTACTTTCTATTTTTCTTTTTTTTCTTTTTCCCTTTTTTCTCCTGCCAGACTTCATTCCCATCAAGAAGCTCTTGAAGGCTGCTCTCATCTTTGGCAAGAGTTAGAGTTCTGGCATAATCTTTCTTATGAATATTTATAACTTCAATTTTTTTATCCAGCAATAGTTGAATATTATCAAGACGCTCTTTTTCATCTTCACTGCAAAAAGAGATTGCCACGCCTTTATTAAATGCCCGCCCGGTTCTGCCTACTCTGTGAACATAGTTTTCAGGTACTTCAGGCAGATCATAGTTGATAACATAATTAACATCAGCGATATCAATTCCCCTGGCACTGATATCTGTTGCAATCAAAATATTACACTCACCCTGCCTGAACTCTTTCATAACAGAAGCTCTCTTGTTCTGATCCTTGTCTCCATGGATGGTAAGGGTTGCTATGTCAACCCGCTCCATTGCTTTTGCAACTCTTTCAGCACGCACCCTTGTTCTTACAAATACAATCATCCTGGAGTCTGGATTTTCATTAACAAATCTTTCCAGAAAAAAACGCTTGTCATCCATTTTAACGAACATGACACAATGGGATACATTTTTTGAAACAGGATCTTTGGGAGATATCTGAATGCGTATTGCAGAACTCTTAACCTGGGAAAAAGCGAGTTTTTTGATCTCTCTGTTTATTGTGGCAGAAAAGAAAAGTGTCTGATGCCTTTTGGTGAGCATTGTTTTTACAAATTTAATATCCCTGATAAAATTTGGGTCAAGCATCCGATCTGCCTCATCAAGGACAAGAGTATCAACACTGTCAAGCTTAATATACCCCTGGTGAATCAGATCAAACATACGTCCGGGAGTTGTAACAAGAACATCTATGCCGTGCTGAAGCTTTTTTATCTGGGCATTCTGCTCAACCCCGCCATAAAGTGCAAAAATCTTTACTCTGGTATATTTTGCAAGATCCATAAAAACGTCACCAATCTGCTCTGCCAGTTCCCGGGTAGGAACCATGACAATACATCTAATGCCTGAAGCACGTTTGCTGGTTTTTTTATTATGGATTTTATCAATAACAGGAATTGCAAAGGCAGCGGTTTTACCGGTACCTGTCTGGGCTATGGCAAGAACATCCTCACCCTTCATTATTGACGGAATAGATTTAAACTGTATGTCAGTGGGTTTTTTAAAACCAAGCTGGGACAGATTATTTTTTATTGCTTCTGCAATATGGTATCTTTCAAATTTCATTTTACCTCGTTATCTTTTGAGAATTAAGTAACTTAAATACATCTCAATCAGTAAAAAAGCAACCTGTTTTTCCAAAAAGCAGTTTACATACTTTGCTAAAATCTGATAAGCTTAATTTGGCCGTGATCATAATCTCGACCACTTGAGTGAGGGGGCAGGCCTGCGTTATTGTCATTATCTTGGCTTTTTTGGTTAATTATCTTCAATGCCCTTAATTTAAATAACTGCCACGGGCAGCCTTGGTGGTCTAAGCCTGCACACAACAAATGATGAAAGTTACACTCCTGGTTTACCAGGACTTTCATATAAACAAATAATTCGGAGGTGAATAATGAAATCCATTGAAGCAGAGATTGTTAAAGATTCCACTACAATTAAAATTAAAAAAGATGCTAAAGAAGAAGACTGGATCGCTGTCTGCACAAAATTTAACAATGATGTGGAACGTGTCCGTGATGTTAAGGACCAGAAAGATTTCACAGCCCTTTATGAGTGCTTTGATGATGATAACAAGAATTTCTTCTACCTTGTCAAAGAGGATAAAAAGCTATACTCCCTGCGCAGGAAACATTTTCTTAACAATATTGGGACAAAATTTGATAAAGACAATTAAGGGTTTGATCATAACTTTGGCCACTTTGGACCAAGTATAGAGCAAATTCTCAAAAAATCCTATAAATTCAGCCAATTACAACCTTAAGGAATCAAATTGGAATTTGAATGGCCGGTTTTCTGATCAAGCCCACAATTAACTTGTCATTATCCAATCAGGTGGTCTGCCAGCTCAGAAAAACCAAGCCCCTTTTTTTTTGTTTGTCCTTGCTTTTTATTATACAGGTTGATAGGAATTATTGTATATAACCGGCATGGCCGGAGCATGGTCATTCTCATCGGCCACAACAAAAAATAAAAGTCAATGATTACAGTCGTTTAAAAGGACTTTCATATAAAAAAAATTGCAAAAAAAGTAGTGTTTTGAGGTGTAAGACTGAATGCATAAAAAAATTAAAACATTGTTATTGATATTACTGTCAGGTATTGTCTTCTCAGGTATTACATTTTTAGATGTTTGCATTGTAAAAGCCGCAACAAAAAATCCATCCATTAACCACATCAAATCCTCTTCTGAAAAAGATAAGACAGAA
>JAYEHB010000079.1:0-2558 GCA_034659375.1 Thermodesulfobacteriota bacterium | reverse complement strand
TAAATTAAGCTGCGTATTTGGATATATTTTTATTCTTATATCATTTATATCGATTATTTATGCACTTAATGTCAAGGATGACCTTCAGTATGTTGCTGGCTTTGTCTATGCCGGGGGTGCCCTTGGGGTTGCATTTTCCGGGGACTTTTTTTCCCTTTATGTGTTCTGGGAAATAATGGCTGTGGCATCTACTTTTCTGATCCTGGCAAGAAAAACCCCGCAGTCCCAGCGTGCGGCATTCAGATATATTCTGGTTCACATTGTGGGCGGCCTGTTTCTGCTGGCCGGCATCGTGATTCAGATTGTAAAGACCGGAGACATAACCTTTGGATATATGGAATTAAAGGGATTGGGGGCCTGGCTTATTTTTCTGGGCATTGCTGTTAATGCAGCTATTCCGCCTCTGCATCCCTGGCTCAAGGATGCATACCCTGAAGCGACCATTGCCGGTGCTGTGTTCCTGAGTGCGTTTACCACCAAGAGTGCGGTTTATGTTATGGCACGGGTTTTCCCCGGGGCTGAGATCCTAATTTGGCTGGGTGCGTTTATGACCATATATCCCATATTTTATGCTGAGGTTGAAAATGACATGAGAAGGGTACTCTCCTACAGTATTATCAATCAGGTGGGATTCATGATGTGCGGGGTGGGTATCGGTACCCAGCTCGCCCTGAACGGAACGGTGTCCCATGCATTTGCCCATATTTTATACAAAGCTCTGCTGTTTATGTCAGTCGGGTCAGTGATCCATGTCACAGGCAAGAGCAAAGCTACAGATCTGGGCGGTTTGTACAGAACCATGCCCATTACATGTATATTCTGTCTTGTTGGTGCCCTTTCCATATCGGCTTTCCCGCTGACCGGTGGGTTTATCAGTAAGTCAATGATATTAAGTGCATCAGGACATGAGCATTTGACTCTTATCTGGTTTGTCCTTCAGTTTGCATCAGCAGGCGTTATTGCCCATGCAGGAATCAAAGTTCCCTTTTTTACCTTTTTCGGCCATGATTCAGGAATAAGAGCAAAGGAACCACCGGTGAATATGTTGATCGGCATGGGGATGGCTGCTTTTATGTGTATTTTCCTTGGCATATTCCCAGGATTTCTATACAATATTCTACCCTATCCAGTGGATTATGTTCCCTATTCAGGAGCCCATGTGGTTGGACAGCTTCAACTTTTAATGTTTGCCGTTCTGGCATTTTACTTCCTCCTTAAATCAGGACGGTATCCCGACGAAATCAGAGCCATAAACATTGATGTTGACTGGTTTTACAGAAAACCCCTAAACAGACTCAATACGCTTGTTGCAGACTGCTTAAACAGGATTAATGCTTCTGCGGATAAAGTGATCGTAAAAGAATTAACCGGATCGGTATTAGAGTTTACCAAAAATGCACCGGCAAATATTGTCCGTTATATTTTAGCCTCTGTGCTCAATAAGAAAGGAACAAGTTCTGTTGAAGGTGATCCAGCTGAGGCCGGTAAAAAGGTGGTGACCGCCTTTGAAACCAATACAGTGCCTGTAGGTGTTTTTGCTGCCTGTGCCACACTTTTTATCGTTGTTCTCTTTTTTCTGATTTAAGTGTACTCTCAGTACAGGTAATTGTTGGGGAGGCACTCTCCTGTTTCATTTTTCGTTGTGAAGCTGTGCATCATGATGGTTAGTATGATTGTAAATAATAATATTCATTAAAATTTTAGGATTAGATATGGTAACAAAGGCAGAAATTAAAAAAAATCATATTATGGAATATTTGACAGATGAAATGCTGGAGAAAATTGTACCTGTTCTTGAGCTTGTTAAGGTTAAATCCGGTGATGTGATATTTAAAAGGGGAGATGCTGCAGAAGACCTTTATATTCTTAAATCAGGCAAGGTTCTTTTGGAACAGAAATTATCAGATCAGATTATAGTTACTATCAGTTCAATTGATCCTGGTGAAACATTTGGATGGGCAGTTTTGCTTGATGATGGTTTCCATTCTGTAACTGCGATCTGTAATGAAGCCGCTGAAATGTACGTGTGCAGCCGGGATGAGCTTTTAAGTATTATGGATAACGATCATTCCATTGGATATCTGATTATGAAACAGGTTGCGACTGTTCTTAAAAACAGACTTGACCAGAGAACCGTTCAGTTTTTGAGTTCAATGAATACCCATCCTGATATCCATGATCTTGAGGAGAGCCGCAACATCCAGGATAGTTGAGGCCATATAAACTTATCCCTGCTGAATCAGATATTGATTTTCAAACTATTGCAAAAAATACCCTGAAAATGGGCATCCTTCATAATGCTTTAAAAGTAGTTTACACTTTTTATTTTTTATATATTGGTTCCGCGTCTTCGACCCGTGCCTTTCGTGTGTTGGTTACGCTTCGCTCCACGTCTTCGACCCGTGGTTAAAAAAATAAAAAGTGTAAGATGCAAATGAAGGATGCCTGAAAATGAATCAAAAAAATAAAAATTCAAAATAATTATCCAGCATTGAAACCTATTTATGATTGCAGCTTCAATGCTGGATTAAAACAATAAAAACTCAGATTGCTTTATA
>JAYEHB010000078.1:0-2566 GCA_034659375.1 Thermodesulfobacteriota bacterium | reverse complement strand
CCGCATTTTCAGCTGCAAGCCACCAGATATCTTTGTTTGTCCATGTTTTGTTGTGAATATCTTCAAGAATTTTCAGATACATTCCACCCCAGTTCATGAGCTGGCCAGATACAACTGAATCTTTTCCATATGGCTGCATTGGACTGTAATGGCTGAATGTGTAAATTTGATCACCTTTTTCTGTATGATCCTGCCCAACCTCGATCACAGCGGGCGTGTCCTCCGTAAAGGCAAGGGCATCACAGCCCTCGGCAATAAGAGATTCAGCAGCCTCTTTTGCCTTGTCAGGACCGTACCAGGCGTATGTCCATTTTACATGAACCTCTGCCTTGGGATTTACAGCCTTGATACCAAGGGCATAGGCGTTTATGTGGCGTACAAGTTCCGGAATAGGGTAGGCTGCCACATAACCAATTTTGTTGCTTTTTGTCAGAGCGCCTGCCATGAGGCCGTTGAGATAATATATCTGGTATAGATCCCCAAAGTATGTACCCACATTGTCAGATCTTTTAAAGCCGGAGCAGTGCATGAAAATTTTGTTGGGATATTTTTTACCTGCCGCAAGGGTAGCATCCATGAACCCAAAACTTGTGGTAAAGACAACATCACATTTCTGTCCCTGTATAAAGCGGTCTATTATCCTTGCAACATCTGCTTCAGAAACAGATTCTATAAAGACAGTCTCAAGCCAGGGCAGTTTTTTTTCTACAAATTTTCTTCCCTGGTCATGGGCATGGGAGAATCCATAATCACCAACAGGGCCAACATATATAAATCCAGCTTTAACTTTTTTTTCACTGGCAGATGCAAAACCTGGTAAAAGCGCCATGAATAGACAGATCAGCAGTACACGTTTAAACAAATTCATCCTAATTCTCCTTAAATGTTAATATTAATAAAAATTTGTGCATAATACGATGTTATGGGTGTAACAGTCAACCATAATGATTTGAAAAGTCTCCTTGATTTTATATCTGTGAATTTATTTTTTTGACATTCTTTTTTAAAAAAAAGATCGACAAGGTGGTCTAAGTATGGTTTAAGTAAATTTTTAATGTGCAAATAATATGTAAATATTCGGCTTACGTGTGACCTTCAGGTTATAATGTCAATGTTTGGTCAGTTCTTCATATTCGTCTATCTGGGACTGCCTATTATACTAATGTTATTGTGAAGGCCAAAATGAGCGGAGATTGGGTGCTGGTCGAATGTTTACAATAATATTCCATAACAATGGGGCAACAATGGGGAAAAAAGTGGATGCTGAAATAAGAGAAGCCATCAAAAAGAGTGCTGTTTTTGGGTTGCTCGGAAACGATGACCTGGAAAGAATAGCACAGATCAGTGTTAGAAGAGATCTTCAGGAGGGGGACATAATTGCAAACAGGGGAGAAAAAGCAGCTTATTTTTTTATTCTTATTTCAGGTGTCCTTTTGGTTTCCATGGAAAATGGAAAATCAGTTGTTATGAGAGATGCTGGTGATTTTGTCGGGTTTGAGCTGCTTTCGTCAAAAGGGAGATATATAAATACTTTAACATCTCTTTTAAAAGGAGAGGTGACAGCTGTCAGGCGTGATGCACTTCTTGATATAATTGAAGAGGATTCTGATGCCGGGCATAGCATCATGCAGTCATGGAACAGTTTTGTAACAGAAAGAGTTCCATTTGTTAAAGATAGCGATGCAGATGTCGTTGCTGATTACCAGTATTAGAAAACAGAAAAAATAACAGAGCGCAAGCGCTTCCACAATTGTTAATTGTTAATTAGAATGGAGGTTTGATTTGTACGGTTTACAGGCAATCTCGGCAAATAATGGGTGGGCTATGTCTGCTGTGGGCATAACAATTGTCTTTACAGGACTTGTTATGCTCTCTTTTTCCATAGCCCAGTTACATAAAATACTGGCACTTTGGGAAAACAGAAAAGATATCAGCTTTTTTAAAAAAAAGAAGAGCTTACAGAGTGTGGGCTCTGATACACTATTTTCTGAAAATCAGAAGGAGACAGCAAAACAGTTTTACCTTCTTGCAAGAACAATGAAAGATTCCTTTTCTCTTCAACGCATTCTTTTTATGGCAGAGATAAGTGGTCTTAAAAGTCCTCATTCCAGTCTTAATACTCTTTTAAACGCAAAGATAATTGTGCAGGATGACAAAGGGTATTATTTCTGGGACAGAGATGTGTTTAAAAAAATTGTTAAGTAGTCATAAGCCCCTGCGAATATAAGGTCAACAACCCCTACCCTAAAGGGATAGGGGCTTGAAAAAGCCCCTGCCTGACAGGGTTGCGAACTGCTTGCATAGAGTTTGTGGTTGATTAGACAGCTAAAAGTAGTTTTTTTAGCAGCCGTTTAGAACATATACAGGCTGACCTCGATGCTCCACAAGTCGAATCGTTGAAGGAAATGTCAGCAGAGGGAAGTAAACATAGCTGAGGGTAGGCTAAGTCTCGAGGGAGTCCCTGCAAGCGAGGAACTCCCTTCAGTCCCTGCAAGCGAGGAACTCCCTTCAGTCCCTGCAAGCGAGGAACTCCCTTCAGTCCCTGCAAGCGAGGAACTCCCTTCAG
>JAYEHB010000077.1:0-2567 GCA_034659375.1 Thermodesulfobacteriota bacterium | reverse complement strand
CTGAAGCATTATTCAATCCATACGGAAAGAAGCTATTGTGACTGGATAAAACGTTACATTAATTTTCATAACATTCGTTCAAAGGATGAGTTAAACAATGGTGAAGCCAAAATTGAACAGTTCCTTATATTGCGGCTTCAACTCAGAACCTTGCATTTAACAACAGGGGGGTCATAACAACAGGGGGTCAAGTCTGCTCTTGACTCTTTCTGGTTTTAATTTACTGTACAACTATGCTTAGGGCTCACTCAAAAATAACTTTACATTTTGGCAGCCGATTCATCCTCTCCTGCTGCGTTATGACCTGATTATAACAAATGGTCGGCGTATTCCCGATATACCTATATTTTTACGCCTTGCATGAGAGGCGACTCAACCTTTAACCTAAAGGTCACACGCAAAATTGGTAACTTATTTTTGAGTGAGCCCTTAGACCAATAAGTTTACCCAAAATAGCTGAACAGGCACTGATGGCAGCAACCTCATAGCATAGACTGTAGAAAAAGGGGTCAAAGACAAAGAAAAAGGGGGTAAGTCGAAAGCGCCTGTTAAAACCGGTAAAGGATAGAGAATGAAAGAGTCGGCACTGGTTCCGTTGAAGAGGTCGAAAAAAAACGATGATATAATTTATACATATTAGCCACAACATACAGATACTTTTATATGAAAGTCCTGGCAAACCAGGAGTGTAACTTTCATCATTTGTTGTGTGCAGACTTAGACCACCAAGGCTGCCCATGGCAGTTATACGTAAAAAGGGCTTATGGCAAATATCCAGTAATTTTTTTAATTACTTGACATGATTTTTTAAGGGCTGTAATGAAATAATACTTTGATTGGATTTTTAGGCATCCTTCATAAGTACTTTACACTTTCTAAGGCCATTCCCTATTTAAAGGGGTTTTTCCAAAAAGAAGTGTAAATTACTTTTATGCTGATATGTAAGGATGCCGATTTTTAATTAAATAGTTTTAAGATTAAAAGCTTAAAGAATATTGGAGAAAAAATATGGCTTTATCATTTATGGAAGGAAACGAAGTCGTTGCAAGGGGTGCCATTGCTGCGGGGTGTTCCTTTTTTGCAGGGTATCCCATCACACCTGCCACCACTGTTTTTGCAAACATGTTGAAATTTTTACCCCCGAAAAAAGGAATCTGTATCCAGGGTGAAGATGAAATTGCATCCATGGGGTATTGCATTGGTGCCTCCATGGCAGGAAAAAAGGTGCTCACTGCCACCTCGGGCCCTGGGATAAGTTTGTACAGTGAACAGATATCCTTTGCCATTGGAAGTGAAATTCCCCTTGTTATCGTGGATGTTCAGCGCCTTGGACCTTCAACAGGATCTGCGACCCGGGGGGCTGACAGTGATATCGGGTTTTTGAGATGGGGGAATACAGGCGGGGTGCCGGTGATTGTTCTTGTTCCAAAGGATGCACTTGACTGTTATCTCCTCACTGTCCATGCATTCAACTATGCCGAGGAGTTCAGATGCCCGGTTTTTATTGCATCCAGCAAAGAGATTGGAATGACGAA
The DNA here is from genome assembly GCA_034659375.1 of Thermodesulfobacteriota bacterium. Taxonomy (GTDB): domain Bacteria; phylum Desulfobacterota; class Desulfobacteria; order Desulfobacterales; family Desulfobacteraceae; genus DATFJZ01. Next base: position 1,032 of record JAYEHB010000077.1, on the reverse strand, counting down.
AGAGAGTGTTGATCTTGACTCTGCTGTTCTTCCTCCCATTGTAAACAGAACCCTGTATAAGGGAGATGATTATATTCCCTTTAAAGCAGAAGATAATGCTGCACCGCCATTTCTTCCCATTGGTGGAGAAACAGTGGTGAGGCAGACATCCTCCACCCACGGTCCTGACGGCTATATTACCACTGATCCTGATGTTATTGAAGCCAGCCAGGAGAGATTAAGAGATAAGATTCTTGCTGCTGAGGAGAGAATTACCCTTTATGAGGAGAATCACAGAAAAGGGGCTGATACCCTGGTTGTCACCTATGGAGTCACAGCCAGAGCCGGGGAAGATGCATGCAGCATGCTTGAAGCAAGGGGTAAGCCCGTATCCATTCTGACCCTTAAAAGCCTGTGGCCTGTTCCTGAAAAACTGCTTCTGGAAAAGGCTGCAAACTACAGGCGTATTGTAGTTATTGAAATGAATCTTGGTCAGTATATTAATGAAATAAGACGGGTTTTTGCAGACAAAAAAGTTGACTTTTACGGTCAAATGAATGGGATTTTGATCACGCCTGGAAAAATAATGGAGGTCATTGAAAATGAGTAGTCTGTTAAATGTAAATCGTCCGCCTGTTTTTTGTCCGGGATGCACCCACGAAAGAATCACAAAGGAGCTTGACAAGGCTCTGGTAAAGCTGAATCTTGCTGCTGACAAAACAGTTATCGTTAGTGACATCGGTTGTTCCGGATTGTTTGACACTTTTTTCAATGTCCATGCTCTCCACGGTCTCCACGGTCGTGCTCTTACCTATGCCGCAGGACTTAAGCTTGCTGATCCTGAACTTAATGTTATTGTCACCATGGGGGATGGTGGCATTGGTATAGGGGGTGCCCATATACTGGCATCCTGCAGAAGAAATCTTGATATTACTTTGATCATTCTCAATAATTTCAATTTTGGAATGACAGGGGGACAATACTCTGCCACTACTCCGGCAGATGCTGTTGCGGGGTCTGAATTTCTTAATAACGCTGAGGCTCCCATTGATA
>JAYEHB010000076.1:0-2567 GCA_034659375.1 Thermodesulfobacteriota bacterium | reverse complement strand
CATGGTTGTAACGCCTGCCTCTCTGTCCATGTTAAGTATTGCTGCCTGGATGGGTGATGAACCTCTGTAGGCTGGAAGAAGGGATGCATGGATATTTATGGGGTATATGGATGGAATTTCAAGAATTTTGCGGGATAGTTTATGACCAAACGCCACAACAACAAAAAGATCGGGTTTAAGTGCTGCAAGTCTCTCTTTAATTGCATTTTCCTTCATTGATTCCGGCTGAATTACATTAAGTCCAAGAGCTTGTGCTGCAATTTTCACAGGGGGCGCCATCATTTTTTTGCCGCGCCCTTTAGGTCTGTCAGGCTGTGTGATTACAAGGCTTATATCACAATTGTATTCAGCAAGGGCTTTAAGGGGCAGGACTGCAAAATCCGGGGTGCCCATAAAAACTATGTTAAATTTTTTTTTCAATTATTTTTCACCTTTTCACCTTTTTTGCTTTTTTAATCTTTTTTTTGTACATTGTACTCTTTAATCTGCTTATTCTGTCTATAAAGAGGGTTCCATTGAGATGATCTATCTCATGCTGCATTATTATTGCCTGAATTCCATTGGCCTCAAATTCAAACTCTGTTCCATCAAGGTTCAATCCTTTGACTGTAACTTTTTCAAAGCGCTTAACATTTGCACTGTAATCAGGAACGCTTAAGCATGCTTCTGTTTCAAAAAGAATATTTCCGGAAGAGGAAATTATTTCAGGATTGATAAGAGCTTTGAATTCCTGGGAAGATTTTTCTTCTTTTCCGTTTTCTTCAGCATCTGATTCACCTGCAAAAGGGTTGTAAATTATGAGTCTTATATTTTGTCCCACCTGTGGTGCTGCAAGTCCTACGCCTGGAGCATCAAACATGGTTTCACCCATATCTTTAACAAGTGTTTTAATTTTATCATCTATTTTTTCAATGGTTACAGATTTTTGTAAAAGTGATTCTTCCGGATATTTAACTATTTCAAGTATTGCCATGACATTCTCTTTAATATTTTATAAGGTTTTTACAAGGGACAGTTGCTTTGCATATGCTGTACAACTCAATGCCCAGGGTACTCATGCAGCGTTTATATTACCAAATTTGTTCAATGGTGCTGCTCATGTTCAATGGTGCAGCTCACAATGATTGTAAATTTTTATTGTTTTTTCAGGAAAAGATCTCCCTTGCCCGGATAATATCTTTTTTGATTTGATCTGAAAGTTCGTCAATGCCTGAGAATTTTTTTTCGTTTCTAAGGCGTTTGATCATATTTACACGTATTCTTGTATTGTATATATCCTCTGAAAAATCCAGGATATGCACTTCAATTGTAAATATATGATCATCAAAGGTAGGGCTGTAGCCTATATTTGCAACACCATTGAATATGCCTGAATTGGTTTCAACTCTTACAGCATAAACTCCTGTTTTTGGGCAGATTTCATCATGGAGTTTTATGTTTGCAGTGGGAAAGCCAAGCTGACTTCCGCCCCTTGCTCTTCCTTTTATCACTTTACCTCTGATCTGGTAGTGTCTGCCAAGGTATTTTGGAGTCTCATCAACTCTTCCCTCCATTACAAGGTCACGTATTCTTGTGCTGCTGATCCTTTCATTTCCGGTTTTTGTGTCATTGATCCAGCCTGGAACAATAACTTCAAATCCCATCTCTTTCCCTGCTTTTTTAAGGAGCTCAATATTACCCTCCCTATTTTTGCCAAAGGAATAATCAGGTCCTACAATGATTGCAACTGTACCAATTTTATTAATCAGAAAATCCTGGATAAAGCTTTGGGCTGTTATGGAAGCAAATTCCTTTGTAAAAGGGATACAGAGGGTTGTATCAATTCCTGACTCTGATATCAGTTCCATTTTCTGGTCTTTTCTTGTGAGCAGAGGTGGTCCGTTGTGCCCAAGAGCCCTTAGCGGGTGTGGGTCAAATGTTATTACAACAGATGTTCCGTCTAGCTCGTCGGCCTTTTCAATTACTTGATGAAAAAGAGCCTGATGTCCTTTGTGTACACCATCAAAATTGCCTATTGTAACAACAGCTTTTGTAAAAGGTTCTTTAATTTTTTCAATATCTTCTATCAGTTTCATAATTTCCTTTGTCTTTTTTGAAAATATTGAGCTTGACAAAGCCCACAAACAAATATATATATATAATACTTCTTGTTGCAAAGCAATGTTTTTTTGTGCTTGCAAGAGGAGCCGAAGTGGCGGAATTGGTAGACGCGCTTGTTTCAGGGACAAGTGAATGTACGTTCGTGGGAGTTCGAGTCTCCCCTTCGGCACCAATAATTTGTTTGTTCTGTTTTGCCGAAGTGGTGGAATTGGTAGACACGCTAGACTTAGGATCTAGTGCCGCGAGGCGTGGAGGTTCAAGCCCTCTCTTCGGTACCAAATTAATAAAAACAAGGTTTTATAAAGATTTTTAAATTTCTTTATAAAACCTTTTTTTTTGTACTATATAACTGCCACGGGCAGCCTTGGTGGTCTAAGTCTGCACACAACAAATGATGAAGGGCAACCACAGGGGGGTGCCCCTACTGGTTTGCCAGGACTTTCATATAAACCGGCATGGCCGGAGCA
>JAYEHB010000075.1:0-2568 GCA_034659375.1 Thermodesulfobacteriota bacterium | reverse complement strand
TCTATTGTGAAGGCAAAAATGAGGGGGTGCCAGCCCAATATTTACCAATATACTATAATTGTGAAGCGATATCATAATAATGATAAACTGTCAACTTTTCCTGTGATTTCCCTCTCATCTCCCATTTAATTCCATTGATCAAATCTGATTTTAATTTTTTCATATGCAAAAGAAAGCATTTCCTGTGCAGCTTCATGGGATGTAAGCAAAGAACAAAATCCATTTTTTTCCTTTACAATTTCTTTAAGTTCAGAAATGTCAGAGTTTATTATTACAGGCCATGTACTGTTTTTTATCATTGAAATATCATTGGTCTGATCACCCATGGCAATATATGGGTGAACACCAAGCAGAGAAAGTCCCCTCATTTTATCTACAGAGCCTGGATAAATAAAAAGTTTTCGCTTTTCCTTATACACCAAATCCGTATATCCGTTGTCTTTTAATTTTTTTTCAGCTATTCCGGCCATTTTTTCCTGATTTAAAGAAGGAGGAATAAAACCAACACAGTTCTCATAAAAAGGCAGTCTCTCCCAATCAGGAAAAAGTTCAGCAATTTTATCCCATTTGTCATTATGGACAATTTTATCTGCAAGATTCTTTTTTATTACAAAACCATTTTCAAGAACAAAACCTGAAAATTTTACTTTTTTGGCTTTAATCAGTTGTTTAACCATTTTGTCTGTGCTTACTGCATTGCGGCCCGTAGCAATTACAACAGGAAATATTTTACTGATTTCAGCAAGAAGATGAGCTGATTTTTCCCCGAGAAAACTGTTCATTGTTCTTCCTTGAACAGCAATAGCCTCTTTTTGGGAATGGAGCAGGGTTCCATCAAGATCACAGACAACAGCTTCATAATGCTGGCAAGGCTTAAAGTCCATGGGAGATACACAGATATTATTTTTACTATTTATAGTTTTTTTCATAAAAAACCTACAGAAAAGCCTGAGCCTTCAGGCTTGGGGGTTTGGTTCTAACGTTGGCCATATATCCTGATTGCAGGAACAACGCTCAACGAAAGCCCCCGCCCTCAAGTGGCCGAATATAGAACCAAGCCCAGGCTTGGGAGTAATTGGTCAGGCAGGTGACAGTGATGTTGTTAGGTTGCATGCTACTCGTGTTTTTAATTTTTTTAAATGGGTGGCATTATATTTTAAAGGAACAGATCTTTTTTCGGCAAGGTTCAGTAAAAGAGAAAAGTTGTCTTGTACATATGACTTGTCATCCGCAAAATAAAGGGTTTTTGGAGCTGCGTTTATTAATGCACGGCAAACTTCATTACTGTGGATTCTAAGGTCTGTTTTTGTAAAAAAGTTGTTAATTTTTAGTTTTAATGGTGAAGTCGGGTTGTCAGGGCAGCAATTCTGCCAGGTTTTTATTAACTCAGGTTTTGTAAATTTGTCTGAAAATTTGTAAGCTGAAAAAAAATGTTCATTATCAACAAAAAATGTTCTGGAAAAACCAAGCGTTGCAACGCCGGTAAAGCAGGCAGAAGGACAAAATATATCATCCTGAATTCCTGAAAAATCAGCCCAGCCCCAAGGGTCAATAAGTACTGCAAGGGGACCAACTTCAAGTGCTGCAAGTTCCCTTGCAACACCCCCGCGCCCTGTCCATCCGTCAACAAATATAATTTGACGATCAGGAAAATCCATCTGCAAAGCATTAAGAGCTGCTCTGTCTATGCCAAGTCCTGCAAAAAGAGATGTTGCTGCACCAACAGAACCAGGAAGCAGTCTGCATAACCAGTCAGCTATTGGAACACCCGCTCTTAATATTGAAACAAACAATATTTTTTCAGGATTTGACTGCCATTTTAAAATTGATGCAGCAAGTATTTGAGCAGCCTCACAAATATGATTATTGTTTAAGGACGTTTCAACTTTTTGCCAGAAAATATCATTTAAATCAGGTTCTGGTGATGGTGTTGACCAAAAAACATTATTTCCGGTATAAGCCTGGGTCAGGGATCGAAAAAGATGAAGATCATTAAATGGCTGAACTTCCTGCTGAAGATTAATATAAAATTTTTGATCCCACAAAAGTGTGCTGCATGGTTTGCAGGATGTATCTTTAAGATTCATAAGTTATCAAGCCCGGTAAAGAAACCTTATGTTTGATTCTATCATTTTTGTTTTTGAGAATATCCAGGAGCAGGTGGCAACAATAAACAATCAGCGTGTAAGACTATCTGTTAAAATGATTTTTGTCAAAATAAAAATCATAATGGGGATAGAGGGTATTATACAAGTTGGTACTTGTTGTTTTTTTATTTTTAAATATTTATTTATTTATTCAACCATGCCATATTAAAATTTTGGGCTTGGCTCTTTGATAATTGAAAATTGAAAATTGAAAATTGAAAATTATGAATTATGAATTATGAATTATCAATTATGAATTATGAATTATGAATTATCAATTATGAATTATGAATTATCAATTATCAATTATCAATTATGAATTTTCAATTTTCAATTTTCAATTTTCAATTTTCAATTTTCAATTAATTGTTAAGCCTGACTCCTCCGTTGTTCCTGCAATCAGGATATATGGCCGACGTTA
>JAYEHB010000074.1:0-11113 GCA_034659375.1 Thermodesulfobacteriota bacterium | reverse complement strand
TCATATTTATTCCTTACTTCATAATTGTTCACAGTCAAAATCAAAAATCAGGAATAAGAACTATTCTCTGATCCGGTGATTTTTCATGGGCTTCTTTAAATGCCTCATTAATGGTACTCATTGGTCTGGTCTGCACAAATTCTGAAAAATTTATCTTTCCTTTTGTCACCATGGAGAGAACTGAAGGATAATATTCAGGAAGACATCCCCAGCTTCCTTTTACTTCTGCATCAAAAGCCATAAGACGGCTGATGGAATATTCCACTTTGTGGGGTCCAAAACCAACTATGATAAGTGTTCCTGTAAAACTTAAAAGGGCAAGGGCTGTCTCCTGACCTGGTTTTGTTCCGCTTATTTCAAAAATTTTCCACCCTGTTGAAGCAAGACCATTCTCTTTTCTAATGGCCTTTATCTCTCCTGACACATCTCTTGGAGTTTTTCCTGCGGAGTTGACTGCAAAATCAGCACCATTTTTCAACATGGTGTCAAGGCGCTCCTGGTTTATATCAACGGCAATTACAGTATCAGCACCCATGGCTTTAAGCTCCTGAACCATGTACTGACCAACACCGCCAACACCAATTACAATTGTGTTGTCCCCAATCTGAATATCTGCTCTTTTGGCTGCCTGAAAAGGTGTTGTTGCAGCATCTGCAACAACTGCAAGATGTGAAAGCGGGATATCACCACGATTCTTTACTTCACACAGATCTATTGATGGAACAGGAATGTGACTTGAAAATCCACCATATATGCCCATGCTGTTTCCAGGCATTTTCTGGGCAAGGCAGCGGTTGCCTCTGCCTGTCTTGCAGAGATGACACTGACGGCACGGCATTACAGCTGGAATAATCACCTCTTTTCCCATCCATTTTTTATCCCCTGCCACCACAACCCCTGAAATCTCATGACCAAGAGTCATAGGAGGCTTGTTCACAGTGGGAACGCCGTCATAGTAATATCCAAGATCTGTATGGCATACACCGCAACCTGCAACCTCAACCAGAACTTCACCTGGATTAATTTCCGGTACATCTATTTCACATTTTTCTATCTTACCAGGTGAAACTTCTCCTGTATCCTTATCCTTGGAAAAGGGTTGAACCATCTGCCAGGTCTGAATCTTATCAGGAAGATTAGACATTTTTTTCCTCCTTTTAATTATTTATTGGGGACTTTATCATCTCTTGGGTCAACACCTTGTTTTGACCTAATTTGATCAAGCCTGACCCCATTTTCGACATTTTCGAGAAATCAGATATAAAAACTTGATCATCGAGTCAAACCTTTTGAAACACAAAATTCATCTGATCATTCTCAAGCCTGTTTGCCTCAACCTTCATCTCCATACCGATCTTAACGGCATCATCGTCAAGATCTTTGCTTATTCTGCCAAAAATTTTGTAACCACCAAAATCCACAACTGCAATGGTATAGGGCAGGTCGTTTTCAAAACCCACAGGCCCGTATTTCATCTTTGAAAAGGTTGCAAGCTTTCCTGTATCTTCTGCTGCATCAAACCACTCAAGATCACTTCCAAAGCAGTTAAAACAGTCTGCCCTTGGAGGAAAAAAATCAATGTTACATTTTTTGCATCTTGTGCCCATGACTTTCCCTTTTCCAAGATAATCAATAAAATCATTGACCTTGCTTGTGGAGGTAAAACTCACAGTTCCAAATTTCTTAAAGCGGTCGTCAATCTCCTTTTTTGCCATTTGATCTATCTCCCTAAAATCGTCACATTTCCATATAGTCCAACCCCGCCGATATTATGCACAAGACCTATTTCAGAATTTTTAACCTGAATTTCACCAGCTTCACCACGAAGCTGCTGCACAATGGTTCTAACCTGGGAACCGCCAGTGGCTCCTATGGGATGTCCCTTTGAAAGAAGTCCTCCATCCACATTCACCGGAATGCTTCCTTTCTTATATGTCTCTCTGGATTGAATCAGCTCTTTTCCGCCTCCTGGTTCAGCAAATCCAAGATCCTCATATGCCATCATCTCGGCAATTGTAAAGCAGTCATGGACTTCAGCTACATCCACGTCCTTTGGAGTAATTTTTGCCATTTCATAGGCCTGGCGGGCAGCCTCTTTTGCAGCAGGAAGCCCTGTATAAAGGTCTCTTCCTGTAAGATTAACGCTGTTATTTGCAGCTCCAACACCAAGTATCCACACAGGGTTCTTTGAAAAAGCTTTTGCCTTTTCTTCACTTACAACAATCATGCATGAACTTCCATCCGCATTGGCACAGCAGTCTCCCACCCGTAGAGGAGCAGCCACAGGATCCGTCATTCTGCTGTCAGGATCTGTAAGTTTCGCAAGATCAAGGGATTTTCTGAAAACAGCTTTTTCATTAAGAGGACCATAGGTTGAAGATTTCACTCGTATGAGAGAAAGATCTTTTGCAGTGGTTCCATATTTTGCCATGTGTGCCTGGGCAAAAAGTGCATAATATGCAGGCATCATGGTTCCAAATGGACTCTCCCACTGAATATCTGTACCCCTTCCCATTCTTTCCTGGGATTCTGCAGATGATATTTCGCTCATCTTCTGAACACCGACAACAGCCACTGAATCATGCAGCCCTGACTTGACAAGGGAGTATGCCAGCTTTAATCCCGTACTGGAAGATGAACAGAGAGTTTCAACATAAAATGCCGGCTGGGGATTAAGCCCCAGATATTCTGCGACAAGACCTGCAGGAGATCTCTGCCTGTCATATTCAGGTGCGGAACAGATCACAGATGCATCTATATCCTTTGACCTGATCCCTGCATCATCCGCTGCCTCTCTATATGCTTCAAATGCAAGTTCTTTTATAGAACCGGGATATGCCCGCACAAACGCAGACTGTCCCACGCCTATTATTCCTACTTTTCCCATGCTGCCCCCCATATTTAATTAACAATTATATAAAATATCTTTTTTCTTTGTCTGCACTTTCCTGCCTTGTACAACTATAGCAAAGACGCAGAGATTCATTACAACCGGATTTAGAACAATAGTTATTTTCCATGAAATCGTAATATTTTCCAGGCATTAGAGGCGTGCCGCATTTTGAGCATTTAAGCAGTATGTTTTCACACATAACAGTACCTGTAAACTCTGTCCTCTTTAACAGCTCTTCCTGTACCAGTGTTATAGCTCCTGTAGGACAGACTTCTCCACATGCACCGCAGGAGATGCATTTGTCAGAAATATTCTTAAAATCACTAATAACAAAACGCCCTGTTCCACTCTTTACAAGTTTAATTGCATCAACACCCATTTCACTGCATACAAACTGACACAGACCACATCCAATGCAGATATCACACCTGAGACACCTCCCTGCCTCTGCAGCAGCAATTTCCGGATCAAGCTCAAATTCAACTGGAAAAAAATTTTTTTTCCTGACATCGGGGTTCTGCTCCAAAAGGACAGCTCTTTTCTCTTCCATGCGATGGGTGGCAGTAACCCGTAAGGGCTGTGAAGAATCTGTAAAACCTGTAGAATCTGCAAAATTTGCAGAATGCGTAGAACCCGTAGAATGTGAAAGATGGCGGGTATAAAAATTAGAGAGCCGTGGTTTGGTATTGGAAAATCCGGCTTGAGTATTAGGAAGCAAAGGGTGGGAAACAGGAGAAAGTGAAGATCTGGATAAACTTTCACTCTTATCCTGCTGTTGCTGTAACCATTCATCAATGGCAATGGCTGCCTCTTTACCTGCCTTTACAGCTTCAACAGCAATATTAGGACCCGTTACCACATCACCGCCTGCAAAGACCCCTTCCCTGTCAGTTGCATGGGAATATTTATCAACCCAAATCAATCCTGTTGTGGTATCTATCTCATTTTCTGTTTCAAGATATGAAAGATCTGCAGCCTGACCCGCTGCAATGATAAGATGATCAGCTTTAAGAGTCATATGCCTGGTATCATCAAAAACAGGAGCAAACCTCTGGTTTTCATCAAATACCCTTTTACAGAAAATTGACTCAAAGGTATGATCTTTTTTCGCCTCAAAAGGCCCCCAGGAATTATGAACAACAACACCTTCCATGGTGGCTGCCCTTAATTCATGGAAAGAAGCAGGCATCTCTTCGCTGTTTTCAAGACATACCATATGCACATTTTTTCCACCCTGGCGCAGGGCAGCCATAGCAACATCCACGGCAACATTGCCTCCTCCCACAACAACAACATCAGGCCCCACAACTGGATTTTCTCCCTTATTGACCTTTTTTAAAAAATCCACACCTGAAAGCACATGGGCAAGATCATTCCCTTTAAAAGGAATTTTCCTGGAAAGATGCACTCCAGTGGCAAGAAACACGGCATCAAACCCCTCCTTAAAAAGCTTACCTATCTCCTTTTTTCGCTCTTTTGTATGAATCTTTACACCATGACTTGTGATCCAGGAAATATCACTGTTAAGAATTTCTCTTGAAAGGCGAAATTCAGGAATTCCATATCTCAGCATGCCGCCGGGCTCATCTTCTGATTCAAACACAACAGGTTCATGCCCCTTTTTCGCAAGATAAAAAGAAGCTGAAAGCCCTGCAGGCCCTGCACCAATCACTGCAACTTTTTTACCGGTTAAAGGAGCTGTGTAAGGTTCAGGATACCCCTTTGAGTTTGCAGCCCCTTTTGCAGCAACGGCTTTTAAGGGACGAATAAAAACAGGCTCATCAAAAAGATTCCTTAAACAGGCATCCTCACAGGGAGCAGGACATATCATCCCGCACACATATGGAAAGGGATTGTTTTCTGAAATAATCTCCACAGCATCCTGAAACTCTCCCCTTCCTGTCTGGGTCATAAACCCTGGTATATCAATTCCTGCAGGACATGCTCTCTGGCATGGAGGTATGTTCTCCTGAAAACAAAAAAAACAGATACCGGCAGAACACTCTTTGTCGCTTATGTGGGAAAAAAGTAAATCTTTATGATGGTTCAGCAGCTCTTCAATTAATGAGGCTGCTGCAAAACAGGAAGATGATGGGGATTTTTTCAATGAAAAAACCAGATCTTCAAGGACTTTAACAGGGCGTTGAAGCTCCTGCCCATGGGTTATTCTGGTTAAAACACCTGCACCCCTGGCAAGGAGTTTTCTCGCTTCCCCTGGATTAGAGCCGCTCCAGAGCCCAATCAGCTCATCCCTGGCATCATTGATTACACATCTGTTTTTTCCTGATTTATTTTTGTTGGGTTCCACAATCAATTTAATGCATCCATGGCCTGTCTGGCAGCCTTTCTTCTGGTATCTTCGTTGACAATTGCTTTATCTTCAAACCTTATTGCCCCTGCATCACAAAACCGAACACACTGGGGATCACCATCACACAGATCACATTTAATCACCTTATTACCAGCAAAATCGTAGCTCATGGCTCCAAAAGGACAGATTGAAACGCACATGCGGCAGCCGATGCACCGATCATAATCAATGGCAACAACTCCTGTTTCACTATCCTTTGAAATGGCACCCATGGGGCACACCTCCATACAGGGAGCATCATCACACTGCCTGCAGACCATGGGGAGTACCTTTCCCTCCATTTCCCATTTTACGACTTTTATTCTTGCTCTGTAGGGATTGACAACTTTTTCATGCCACACAGAGCAGACCTGCTCACAAAGTCTGCACCCGGTGCATTTTTCCGGATCTACAACCAACACCTTTTCCATTGCTGTTTCTCCTATAGTTCATAGCAAATGAATTGATACCATTTCTTATAACCGGCATGGCCGGAGCATAATTACCGCATCGGCCACAACAAAAGATGAAAGCCTATGACTACAATAGTTTAAACGGACTTTCATATAAACTGCCATGGGCAGCCTTGGTGGTCTAAGTCTGCACACAACAAAGGATGAAAGTTATACTCCTGGTTTGCCAGGACTTTCATATAAAAATATAAGGTAAAAAGAGTATCTTTTCATCTGAGATCATCTATAAATTGGACTTGAAAGTGGAATTTAGAAATTTCAAACCAAACTTCACGTTTCATCCAAATTTCAAGATTCAAATTTAACCTGTTACAACATGCCTGATGGTTCATTCTCAAGGGAGAGTCTCTTTAAAGTCTCCTCTTTGGGCACACCCTTTTCGTCCCATCCGTGCCGCTCATAATATTCATCAAGCATGGTTGCAAATTTTTCCCTGTCTATGCATCTACCCCTGATACCTGGAAGCCCTAAGGGAACCGGCTCGTCAAAATAGCGGTCAACAAGATTATCTTTGGATCTGTCAAGTCCTTCCCTTATGTTAAAGAGTCTCTCCATGGTATATGCCCGGTCTGCAGCATCCCAGATCTCCCTTGCTGTAAACTCCATACCTGTATTGAGATAGATCAGCTTTACCCACTCATCAAAAGCCGGCATATTGGGCCCTAAAAATACAGTATGATACTTACAGATTCCAAGACAATCCACAGCTTCATAGCAAATTTCCTGCCAGATCACCTGCCAGGGCTTGCCCTCATAATCCCTGAAATCCGATGTTAAAGGACCATCATATGCAACAGGATTGCCATATCTTTTTCGCAAAAACTTTTCAGGAAGATGGTAAAGATCTATGGCAGGCCTTCCCCGTAAATGATCAGAACCCCTTGATGAAACAGCAACATTCAAGGCAAGAGCCGGTGTTGGACGTTCATCAGAATGCAGATTGCTCATTCCCTTTACATGCACCTGGTATTTTACTGAATCCTGGCCGATCATTTCTGCTGCACGCAAGGGCCCTTCAGCAAGAATTGCCCCAAGTCCTTCTTTTTTTGCAATCATATGGATCAGCTTAATTACAGTCTCATCATTTCCCCAGGTAAGATCAAGACCTCCTGTATCCTCTTTTGTAAGAATCCCTTTTTCATACAATTCCATTGCCCAGGATATCATGGAACCGGTCTCAAGATTGTCAATTCCGTAATAATTCACAAGATGGTTACCCACAAACACAGTATTCTTGCTTCTGCAGCCGACCTCTGCACCAAATGCTCCAATGGATGTATATTCAGGCCCTTCATCATAGGTACCCTTGTATTCACCCTCTTTTATTATATATTTTCCCCGGCAGTGCACCTGGCATCCAAAACAGCCTGCTGTACCAATGAGATCCTCTTCCAGGGATTCAGGTTCAATATCATCGGCATATGTTAACTGATTTAACTGAAAATTCCGTGTTCTTACAAGACCTGTAGAATTGGTAACACCCCAGATAAACGGGGTACCAAGTTTCTGCATTGTTTTGGAGACTTTAGCAGACACAACCTGATCTATAATCTCTTTGTTATACTCAAGAGCTTCCATGGGATGGGCTATCTCAATATCTAAAGTGCCCCGTACAGCAACTGCTTTTAAATTTTTTGAGCCCCATACAGCACCAATGCCTGTTCTTCCTGCTGCATTTTTCAGAGAAGTTAAGACACATGCATATCTTACCAGATTTTCGCCGGCCGGCCCTATACAGAGAGATTTAATATCAGTATCATTGAATTCTTCCTGGATCATTGTCTGGGTTGAATGGGTGTCCATGCCCCATAACGCTGATGCATCCCTGATTTCAATGTTTCCATTATTTATATAAAGATATACAGGCTTGTCTGATCTTCCTTTTATTACAAGATGATCAAATCCTGCCTGGCGCATCTCAGGGCCAAAAAAACCACCCACATTTGCCGAACCTAAATAACCTGTTAAGGGAGATTTCGCTGCAACATGGGTTCTTGAAGATGCTGAAGCCAGAGTACCAACAAGCAGGCCTGCACTTACAATGGCTGCATTATCAGGCCCCAGAGGATCTGCACCCTTTGGAACATGGTTGTATAGAAGATACATATCAAGACCGCGGCCTCCAATATATAGCCGCCTGATCTTTTCTGAAATAACCTCTGTTCTTATTTCGCCTGTTGTCAGATTTATATATGCAATTTTGCGATTCATTGCCATTTTCAGGCCCCTCCCTGTTGCTGCATTTTTTCTTTTGTGAGTTTTTCGTGATTATCCCATACCGGACCTCGAATGCGCGGCTCACCAGGATTGAACCACCAGACTCTCCATGCATAACCGCAATTGGGACAGGTAAATTCCGTTGCACCCCTGGGAGGTGCCAAATGTTTAAAGCAGTAGAGACACCTGAACTGACCGGTTGTTCTACCCTTGACTTGCCCTTTTCCTGCTTCTTTTCCTGCTTCTTTTCCATCTGAAGCTGCCATGATTCCCCTCCACAAACAAATCTATTTATAACAAAGCCAGTTTGTATTCATATAATAGCTATTACATAGATACAATTCAGTTATATGTCAAGAAAAAATCTATTATTATTGTAAATATTGGCTTATTATTATTTTAAGAGACAGATACTTTGAAAAACTTTTTTGGCGACTTAAGAAATGCAGTCATCAATTCGCCACCGACATCAGAGGTTGCGTTCCAGGTTAATAATCGTTTGAGAGGGGCTAAATTGGTTTGTACTAAAAAAACGCATCAGTGTGGAATCATTTCTGTCTACCAGGGTGTTTATTTTTTTAACGTCAAGGTCTCTCAAATGATCCAGAAAGTCATTAATCAACTGCTCACCGATGCCTTTCTGCTGGTAATAGGGATCAACACCAATGGTATCCAGGGTTGCTCCTTCCCGGGAGATACCATATTCTCCCATATAGAGCTCCCCCATTACAAACCCCACCACAGTTCCATCTTCTTTCTCTGCCACAAGGGACGTAGGCAGATACTCTCTGGATTTAAAAAACTTTTCAAATTTCAGTTCATAGTACTCCGGTCGGGAAGCCTTGAGCACTTTAGCATCAATCCCAACCACAGCCTCAAAATCGTCAGCCTTCATGAGTCTAATTCTAATGGTATTCTCGTTCATGAAGCCTCCTTATCTCTTCAGGGTCATATATGTTAGAAATTGGGTTTGGTTCTAACGTCGGCCATATATCCTGATTGCAGGAACAACGGAGGGGTCAGGCTTTTGTTATTTGTGTCGTTATCAAACCTTGAAGATAATTAACCAAAAAAGTCAAGATAATGACAATAACGAAAGCCTGACCCCACCCTCAACGAAAGCCCCCGCCCTCAAGTGGCCGAATATAGAAGCAAGCCCAAAACTCTTCTAAGAGCATCTCTTCTGGAGTGATTGGTTCAAGCTTGTTCATAACAAACTCTCCTTAATGGTAATCAACTATTTCCACATCTTCTGCACCTGCATCCATCCAAAAACAACAGACACGCCATTTATTATTGATACGGATGCTGTGCTGACCAGCACGATCACCTTTGAGCACTTCAAGGTGATTTCCAGGTGGTACTCTTAATACCGGAACGGGAAAAGGCTATTTCCCCGTGAACTTAGGTTTTCTTTTCTCCGTGAATGCAGTTACCGCTTCAAACAGATCATCGGACGGAATAATATTGGTACTAATTGATGCTACGTATTTTAATCCGTCATCTACACTCTTACCGATACCGTGATTGAGAACATCTTTTGATGCCTGGACGGCAAGGGGAGAACAATCTGCAATCTCCATGGCCATTTTTTCGGCACCTGTCATCAAAGCCTCTGAATTTTCAAAAATTTCGTTGAGGAGCAGCACCTCTTTTGCACGATCAGCCGTGATGTTTTTTGCTGTATAGGCAAGTTCCCTTGCAATGCCTTGGCCAACAATATGGGGCAATCTCTGGAGAACGCCGACATCGGCCACAAATCCCACAGCTGCTTCTCTTAATGAAAACACGGCATCTTTTGAGCCCAGCCGGATATCACAGGCCGTAATCATATCAAGGCCAGCACCGATACAATACCCGTGAACTGCTGCAATTACCGGTTTTCTGCATTTTTCGATACAGGTAATGGTTTCCTGGAGGGAATAAATTTTTTGTAACAACTGACATTTAACACCTCCTTTCTGGGTCGGGTCCATCAATTCCGGGATTTCACCCACCATGCTCATCAAATCGATACCCGCACAAAAGGCCGGACCTTTACCCGCAACAATAATCACTCGAATATCAGGATCATTGCTTAAGGATTCGAAAACAGAGGGCGCTTCTTTCCATGCCGGAGGGTTCATGGCATTTTTTTTATCCGGTCGGTTCAAGTATACCCAGGCAATCGGTGCTTTTTTTTCAATCAAATAGTACTTGTATTCGCTCATGTTTATTCCTTTGATAATTTAAAAATCCCCGGCTTGTCCACCAGTATTTGCTTTGTTTCAATTAAAATTGCAAGAGAAGTTGGCATCCTTCATATGACCCCCAAAGTACTTTACAGTTTTTTTTGGGGAAAACACCTTTAAATAAGGAATGCCCTCAAAAAGTGTAAAATACTTATGAAGGATGCCGAGAAGTTCTTCAAAATATCTTGACCTTGCTCCCTCCTGCTTCAACCGGTCATCATCCATTGTAAAGCCTTTTACAATGTATTCATGTATCCGCTTTGTTGCCCACTGTCGAAATTGAGTGCCTTGCTTAGATTTAACCCTGTACCCTACAGAAATGATTACATCAAGGTTGTAATATTCAACTTGATAAGTTTTTCCACCTTCAGCAGTTGTCGCAAAATTTGCGACAACTGATTTTTTTATTAGTTCTTCTTCCTTAAAGATGTTATTTATATGCTTGCCAATAGTTTTTATATCTCTATCAAACAATTCCGCCATTTGATGACGGTTAAGCCAAACTGTTTCATCCTGCAATCGAGTTTGTATGTAAATCTCATTAGCTGGTGTTTTATAAATAATTATTTCAGAATTTTGTTGCATTTATTTATTTCCTGTCTTCCTATTGCCTTATTTCATCAATAAGAGTCAAGAGCAGACTTGACCCCTTTACCCCTGGAAAGTCCAGCAAACCACATACCGATAATTCAGGTGGCAATGGTATGAATCCTTTCCCAAGGGTGAAAAATTGTGCCGAAAAACGCGCGTGCTTGCGGGTCAGGTACATAAAATTGTTGGGTGATTTTTTCCCTCCATTTTTTGTGAAAACCGTGATTTCCAAACGTGTTTTCACCCCAAAACTGAGTTTATCGTTTCCTTCAACTGGGACATCTCAAAAGGCTTGCCCAGGACTTCTTTAAACCCATATTGGCGGCAATTCGCCATAACCGGATCATTTGAATAACCG
>JAYEHB010000073.1:0-2570 GCA_034659375.1 Thermodesulfobacteriota bacterium | reverse complement strand
GTGATGTTATTCTGCCAATGGTGGTTTTACGCAGACTGGATGCTCTTTTAATACCAACAAAAGAAGCTGTATTGGAAGAACTTGTTTTCCAAAGAGATGAAGCAGGTTTTACAGAGTGGGATGAAAAGGGCTTGTGCAGTGCAAGTAAATATTATTTTTATAATATCAGTGAATGGACTTTGTAGCGCCTCCATGATACAGCGACCAACAGCCAGCAGATCTTGCAGGCCAATTTTGAGGAGTATCTTAATGGATACAGCCCAAATGTAAAAGAAATCATAGACAAATTTAAACTGAAAAGCCAGATAAGACATATGGCTTCTAAAGATGTGCTGCTTAATGTTCTTGAAAAATTCACTTCATCACATATTAATCTGACCCCTTTTGAAAAAAAAGACCCTGATGGCAGAAAACTTCCTGCTCTTACTAATCTTGGAATGGGGTATGTTTTTGAAGAGTTGATTCGCAGGTTTAATGAAGAAAACAATGAAGAGGCTGGAGAGCATTTTACACCAAGAGAAGTAATTGATCTTATGACACATATTATTTTTGAGCCTATTAAAGATAAGCTTCCTCCTGTTATAACAATTTATGATCCTGCCTGTGGTTCCGGTGGAATGCTTACAGAATCGCAGAATTTTATCAAAAATATGAATGGCAGAATTAAAGCCAATGGAGATGTCTATCTCTATGGCAAAGAGATCAATGATGAAACCTATGCTATCTGTAAATCAGATATGATGATTAAGGGAGACAGCCCTGAAAATATCCGTGTTGGTTCTACCCTTTCAACAGATGAATTTGCAGGTACAAATTTTGATTTTATGCTCTCTAACCCTCCCTATGGTAAATCCTGGAGTAGTGAACTTAAATATATTAAAGATGGCAAGGATATTATTGATCCACGTTTTATTGTCAGTCTTAAAGATTATTGGGGTAATACCTATGAAGCAGATGCCACGCCCCGTTCTTCTGACGGGCAACTGCTTTTCCTCATGGAAATGGTAAATAAAATGAAATCACTCAGCCAGAGCCCGCAAGGATCACGTATTGCTTCAGTGCATAATGGATCGAGCCTGTTTACAGGTGATGCAGGAAGTGGCGAAAGCAATATTCGCAGATATATTATTGAAAATGATTATCTGTCTGCAATTATTCAATTGCCAAACAATCTTTTTTACAATACAGGTATTACAACTTATATATGGCTTCTAAGCAATAATAAACCATCAGATAGAAAAGGAAAAGTTCAGCTTATTGATGCTTCCGGGCGTTTTGCCAAATTGCGTAAAAACCTGGGTGCAAAAAACTGTGAGCTTCAATCCAGGCATATTAGTGAAATTCAGAATGCTTATCTCTCTTTTAATATAGTTGAGCGAAGTAATGATGAAAGTTTAGCTGCAAAAATATTTGATAATGATGATTTTGGCTATTACAAGGTAACTGTTGACCGTCCAAAAAGACTTAAAGCACAATTTACAGAAGAACTGATTTCCGAACTTCGTTTTGATAAGAATTTAAAAGAGCCTATGAAATGGATATATGAAATCTATGGAGAAAAGGTTTATCATAACCTTGCTTCAATAGAAAAAGAGATTTTAGAGTGGTGTGAGACAAACGATTTGGATTTAAATGCAAAGAAACGTAAAGCCTTGACTTCTTCTAAAATTTGGGAAAAACAAAAGGCATTGCTGGATAATGCAGCAATGCTTATGCAGGCTGTTGGCCGTGATGAGTACAGTGATTTTAATAAATTTTCAAAATTAGTAGATGATGAGATAAAAGCAAACAAAATCAAACTTTCTGCTTCTGAAAAAAAGAGCATATTTAATGCAGTTACCTGGTATGATGACAATGCCGAAAAGGTAATTAAAAAAACTCAAAAATTAAGTGGAAAAAAGCTTGATGACTTACTTGCCCATTTAGATTGTACTAAAGAGCAACTACCTGATTATGGTTATTATCCAAGCAGTAAAACAGATGAATATATAATCTATGACACAGAAACCGACCTGCGTGATTATGAAAGCATTCCCATTAAAGAAAATATTTATGAATATTTCCTTAAAGAAGTAAAACCTCATGTGGTAGAAGCCTGGATTGACCTGGATAAAACCAAAATAGGTTATGAGATCAGCTTTAATAAATATTTTTATCAACACAAACCGTTACGTTCTCTTGAGGAAGTAAGCCGGGAGATATTAGATTTGGAAAAAGAAAATGAGGGCTTGATTATGGATATTCTGGAGATGAGCCATGAGCGAATTTAATGTTTCCATAGATTTTATACAACAGATAAAAAAGCAAATTATAGCAACCAGATATCATATTGCAAAAGTTGCCAATGCTGAATTGTTGAAATTGTATTTTGCCATAGGAATGGCAATTGATAAACAATTTGAAAATCATAAATGGGGGGCTAAGTATCCTGGATACTCTTTCTGAAGGATTACAGCAGGAATTACCTGGTTTAAGAGGCTTTTCTGCTGCTAATATGAAAAAAATGAGAGTTTTTTATAAGGCCTGGAGTACCTTTGATTTAATTTGGTCGTCAGTGACGACCAAATTGG
>JAYEHB010000072.1:0-2572 GCA_034659375.1 Thermodesulfobacteriota bacterium | reverse complement strand
ATAATGTGCTGGATATCCAGCTGACCAAAGGAGTAGGGCTTGCAGGATCTGTTGGAGTGCATGACAAAACCATCGGCATTGTAAAATTTGACCATTTCAATTATCTGATCAGCCATCTGATCAATAACTATATTAAGATAGATGCGGGTATAGGCTTCTGCCATGGAATCAAGAAAATTATTTGCATCTATGTACTGCATTGAGCTGCACCATGCTGAAGTGTACGTGTCAGCCACAAGACAGGCATTATGTTCGGCAAATTTTCCAGAAAGCCATTTTAACTGATACCAGATGGGCAGATTGTCCCACAGAAGGCGGTATTTCTCATTGGGTACAGCAGAGATACCATCTTTAACACGCTGGGTCATCTCCAAAAGAAGCTTTCTGTAAAAATCAACAGCAGTTGTGGTTCCCCTCAGGGTAACAATCAGGGCAAGAAAGAAAAAAGCATCAAAAGCACTCATGGGTGAAGGGCTGTTAGATGTTGTGTTAAGAACCTGCTGCCAGAGCTGTTGAGCTTCAAGGGAGAGCTTTCCAACCTCTGCCATACGGTCATGATCAAGCCTCTTTTTTGTCACCTTCTCTAAAAATTGAATATATTCATCAATCTGGGTACGTACATATTTTTTTATCTCAGGGGTATAACCTGTATGGCAGATGGGTGTATCAAGGATAAACAGTGGTACATCAAAATAGCGGGCCTGGATTTCATACCATTTCATCACTGTGCCGCAGATGTTGTTGCAGCAGATGAGCATATCAGGCGCAGGCAGCCCTCCAATTGGTCCGCCTTTAAATTTTGCACAGGAGATGTCAGCCCTGGCATAGGAGCATAGATCATTGCTGTAACCCATTTCCTCTGCTTTTATGCAGAAATCTTCTCCCATTTTAGAGGCTCCTATCATGGCTCCATGGTTTTCAGGGTAAATGGGAAGAATGTCCATTGCCACCAGAGGTTCCACAGGGCCTCCCGAGGTTATCCATGCGATGAGCTTACCATTATCGGCAGCACCCATGGTTTCAAGATAATAGGTTGTCATCAAATCCCGCATTATTTTTGCTGATTTCATTTTATGCTTTTTTGTATCAGACTTTATATCATTCATTTATCTGCTCCTTCATTATAGTATCTGCTGAAAAAATCAGGATTTGACAAGGCGGCACAAATCCTGTGACAAATAAGATGTTTTATGCAAACCAGCACAATGCATAATAAAAAAATAGAAATTCAGCAGTTATAGTAGTCCCAGCATGACTTGATGCCGATTTTATTCATGCTTTCAGCGGAACTTAACCGTGCGAGCAGTAACTTTATGTATCAGGTCATTCAAGGACATCTATAGTACTCACTGTGTACACCACCTGCCAATCACTCATCCCATCATGTGAATAAAGGTTTCAAGTCGTGTGGCAAGCTGTCCGCTGCCCAGGGCCTGGTCATCCATTTCCAATAGAATATTCTTTATTTTTGCTCTGTCCAAAAATTCTTTTAAACAGGGATAATCAAAAGCATGGGGATCACAGAACTTTAAAAGCATAAAGATAACACCATCAGCTCTCTTTTCTTTAGCCAGTTTAACAATATTTTCACCCCTGGCATTGTTTGAGCTGTGCTTTGCAGGGCAGACAATACGTTGAACATATCGTAAAGTCAAAGCCTGTATGGGATCATCCACAAAAGGCACCTGGCCGTCAAACCAGCGCTGACCAGTGCAGAGATCGTCACCAACCACAACTCCCCCTGCCTGTTCAATTATTTTGTATATGTCAGGGGAATCACACAGGCTGCCGGTAATCACAATTCGTGGTGAACTGGAAGCAGATTGAACAGCTGCAGTATCACATGTTTCAAGTTTTGCTGTAATAACGGCAAGCAGTTCAAGCACTTCATCTCTGTCCATGATCATTGAACCCTTTACAATGGCATGCATATCTGAACCGTTTATGATTCCCGGGTTATCAGATCTTAGATCATAGAGCTTTTTAAGGTAGGCCCTTATTTTATTGAATTTTAATATGGAATCATTGAGATCTCTGTCTGTGATATCTCTGCCAACAGCTTTTTCCAGATCTTTTTTAAACTTTTCCAGCACCATAGCCATATAATCGTGGCTGCTCTTTGTGTTAAGCTTTACAGGCATGACCACATCTGCAAAAAACTCATACCCTGTATTCAACCGCCAGATATCACTGAGGCGCTGTATTGAATCACAGGTATGAGGAAACACAGCTCCATAAAGAAAATCAAATTTGCCTGCAAGACTCTCCTCAAGAACACCACGCACAAGAGAACAGCAATAGGATTGAAGGTGGTTATCGGCATGGAAAATTTCAGCCCTGGATGAAAACAGCCTCATGGGATGGAATCCGGCAGCATATATAAGCTCTTCCGGTGCATATGAACAGAGGTAGCCAATAATTTTTCTCTGTTTTTCTTTAATCTGTTCAGCCACCATGGCAGGATCTGATATGGCGTGGTGAAAAATTTCATACTCTTCCATGCTTACTGTTCCTTTTTCAATTGAAAATTGAAAATTGAAAATTGAAAATTAATAATTGATAATTGATAATT
>JAYEHB010000071.1:0-2573 GCA_034659375.1 Thermodesulfobacteriota bacterium | reverse complement strand
GGGTTTGGTTCTAACGTCGGCCATATATCCTGATTGCAGGAACAACGGAGGGGTCAGGCTTTTGTTATTTGTGTCGTTATCAAACCTTGAAGATAATTAACCAAAAAAAGTCAAGATAATGACAATAACGAAAGCCTGACCCCACCCTCAACGAAATCCCCATCCTCAAGTGGCCGAATATAGAACCAAGCCCACAATTAACAGTGAACAGTGAACAACGACAAGCTCACCTGCCGTGCCAACAGCCTTTGGAAAAGCACCATCGTTCTCGCGGTCAGGTGCAGCGTTTTTTATGTGATTTCACAGGATTAGCATTAACTATTCTCGTAAAGTTGTTCCAGAAATGCCTCCACATTGGTTCTTGTCTGCTCATCAGAGAGAAGCCTTAGATCATTAAGATCTCCGTTTATTATCAAAGACGGTATTTGAGTCTCTTTTTCAACTCTCTTTGGCATGCCGTATCTGGAATTGGAATTACTGGGACAGGTTTTTGCGTCATGGTAGATAATGCCGTCTATGCTGAAAAACTCAAGCATCTCTTTTATGTATTTCTCCTTGTACTGGTCAGATCTTACAATAAAAAGTTCTGTATAGGCCCTTGCCATACTCTCTAAAGGGTTATCAGAATCAAGGGCAGAAAATATCCAGGATGAGCAGTATGTTGATGCAAGCACACAGGCTTTAAGATTGCCAAAGAGCTCTGAATGGGCTTTAAGCCTTCCCCATACAGGCATGCCATCCCAATAAATCCTGAACTGCTCCTTTTCAACTGCCCCGATATTATTTGAAATCCTCTCTTTTAACTCCTTAAGCAGATTTTTATAGCAGGTATTGGCTTGTTCAGTTCCCCGTCCCACAACGGCTGCACCCATTAATGTTGAAGCATCAAAAAAAGTAAGAGGAGAGGGTTTTGCCGCTGCTGTGGCAAGTACCTGGGACCACAAATCTGAACACTCTCTTGAAAGGGCTGTCACTATTTTCAATTCATCCAGATCAATTTTCTTTTCTGCAATCTGCTCCAGGGATTTTATCATCTGTTTTATCTGCATTACAATGGACGGAATATAATCATCGGTTACATCCAAAACTCCCACGTAGGTATGAATACCAACAACAGGAGCATTGTACTCTTTTCCGTACCATTTAAACCAGTCCTGGACATCCCTGCACTGGTTTGTATTAAATACAAGAACATCAGGTTTTGGAGGCCCTTGTATATCACCATAAACTTTTTTAAGGGGCGACACACCAGCAAGATAAGCTCCAATATCAGCTGTAAGGTAGGAACATATTTCAGGAGAAAATCCAATTGTATTTGCCCTTGGAATGAGATCAGTTGCCATCCTGGCAGCACCAAGCATGGCAGAATGGGTTTCAGGAAAATAGACCAGATATCCCATGGCCCGAAGTATCTCAGCAGGCCCCACACTTGTGCACCATGCGATTTTCTTATCACCTGTTTTTGCAGCATGGTCCAGTTCATGGTAATAATCGTTCATGAATCTGCCTAGTTCAACTGCAGAATTAAGGCGTTTTCCTCTTTTTTTCCTGTTTTCGCTCATTGGATATCTATCCTTAATTTGTAACCGTTCACAGTCAATTTGCCGAATTTTTAGCTGTCTAATCAACTACAAACCGAGGTTCGAGCCTATCCACTTGAGCTTTTGCAAGCCCAAATCTTTAGGCTTGGGTTGTTGACTTGCTATCTTTTGCATAAAGGGCTGCGCCAATGGCACCTGTCACCTGTGGATAGTCAGGAACCAGTATCCGGCTCCCAATGATATCTTCTGTCATATCAACAAAATATCTGTTATGGGCAACAACACCGCCGGTCATAACTACACTTGCCCAAAGAGCATCCATTTCAAGAACCCTTTTAATCATGGAAAGAAATATTCCCTTTACAATATCAGAAACTTTTTTGCCGTTCCTGATATGTTCAAGCACCTCGGTTGCTGAAAAAACAGTACAGAAACTGCCAAGCTTAACAACATCACCGGCATTGGCGGCAAGATCGTTCATCTCCTCTAAGGGAATGTGAAGCCTTGCTGCCATCTCCTCAAGAAAAGCACCAGTGCCTGCAGCACATTTCCTGTTCATCTTAAAACCTGTACGCCTGCCATCCTCTGCAAGATGGATGATTTTGTTGTCCTGACCTCCAACATCTATTATTGACAAGGCTTTTGGAAAATAATAGAAACAACCCTTTCCATGACATGAAATTTCTGTTCTGGCGTCCAGAGCAAAATCAACATTATCCCTGCCATATCCAGTTGAAAAAACCGATCTTACATCTGTTGATGACAACCCGCCCATATCAAGAGCTGTGTGAAAAGAGTCCCTGGCAGCTTTGTTAAAATCTGTTCCCGAGGCCTTAACAGAAAAGCCTTTAATCTCTCCCTGAGAATCAAGGATCACAGCCTTTGTTGTGGATGAGCCCACATCTATACCTGCAAAAATGCCCTTTTCAAAATTCGCCATTAACATTCACCATTAACAATTGAAAATTGAAAATTGAAAATTGAAAATTCATTAACAATTGAAAATTCATAATTCACAATTCACAATTCACA
>JAYEHB010000070.1:0-11131 GCA_034659375.1 Thermodesulfobacteriota bacterium | reverse complement strand
CTGACCCCACCCTCAATAGAACCAAGCCCTGAAATTTTATAAAAGTATCAAGTTAGACTGAGTTTAATTAACACAGGAGACATTCCATGCAAACATATAATAAAAAATTATTATTAATTCTAATTTCCATAATATTCCTATCACCACTGTTTAGCTTTGCATCAGAGGAAAAAACTATGGCGGGTGATGAGCCCTGTTTTTACTATACAATCAAAAAAGGGGACACCTTATGGGATCTTTCCCAAAAATTCTACAATTCCAAATGGGTCTGGCCTGGACTTTGGAGCATTAATGAGCAGTTAACAAATCCCCATTGGATCTACCCGGGCAATAGAATTAAAATATATTTAAAAGAGACTGTTAAAAAAAAGGCTGTTAAAAAAGAAAAAGATCTAAAAAAAGCAATCATAATTAAGCCTGAAATCAAACCTGTTTTTCACTATTCAGGCATGAACAGCTTAAGTTTTATTAAACAAAAGGCTGTCACCCCCCTGGGCCGGATACTGAAAAGTGAAAAAATTCAACTAATGATGACAGAAAACGACACTATTTATATTGAAGCCCTGGGAGAAAAAAAAATGCTCCCTGGAAACAGATATATGATATTTAATACAGAAGAAATTTTATATACCCGGGGCATTAATGATAACAAAAAAAAAGTTGCGGGAATAAAACACAAAATAAAGGGAATTGCTGAAATAGTTGAAGATCATGGAGACTATGTTACAGCGACAATAACCACAAATTTCAGTTTTTCTGCAGCAGATGATATGATCATGGAGTATCAAAAAAAAGACAATCAACTGAAAATACTTAACAACATGGAAAAAATAGATGCCAGACTGATCGGCTCTGACAATAACAATGCACTTCTTAGCAATAATTCAATTGCATTTCTCAATATGGGGAAAAATGATAAAATCCAGCCAGGTCAGATATATACAATTTTAAAGGAACATAAAGCAAAAAGTTTTTCATCCAAAATCCATCTTAAACCATTAGTTTCAGGCAAGATAATTGTTCTCCATACAGAAAAAAGGAACTCAACGGTGATGGTCTTATCCTCAAAAACCGAAATCAGCCCGGATGTGCTGATTCACTAGCGTCCCTGTGCCTGGCTCATTCCCAGGTGACTCTCAGCACTTCCTGGTATGTTGTTTCTCCCCGGAGCATCTTTTTAACGGCACTGTCCCTTAAAGAGGTAAGCCCTTCCATAATGGCACGTTTTCTCAAAGCTGAAGCATTTACATCATCCGAGGTCATCTTTTTTAAACTTTCAGAATATGGCAGAACTTCAAAAACAGCCTTTCTTCCTTTATAACCAGTATTTCGGCATTTGGGACATCCTTTACCGCATTTAAGCTTTACAAGGCCTTGCTGCTCAAGATTCAACCCCATAAGTTTCAGTTCTGCTGCATCCATCTCAAAATCTGTGACACAGTGTGGACAGATGGTGCGCACCAGTCTCTGGGCCACAACCCCCACCAGGGAGGAGTGAACCAGAAAAGAGGGCACCCCGAGATCCAGCAGCCTTATCACTGAAGATACAGCATCATTGGTATGAAGGGTGGAAAGAACAAGATGACCTGTAAGGGCAGCCTGTACAGCACTCTGGGCAGTCTGAAGATCTCTTATCTCGCCAACCATTATAATATCAGGATCCTGGCGAAGGATATTCTTTAAAATTGAATCAAAAGTAACATCAATGGCGGGCTGCACAGCGATCTGATTAAAATCCTCATGGATCATCTCAATGGGCTCTTCAATTGTTGTGATATTTACTTCCGATGATGAAAGCATTCTAAGTGTTGAATAAAGTGTGGTGGATTTTCCGCTTCCAGTGGGCCCTGTCACCAGAATTATCCCATGGGGCATGGCAATCAGTTTTTTATATTTTACAAGATCATCTTTAAAAAAACCCAGCATATCAAGATCCTGCAGCAAAACCTCAGGATCCATAATTCTCATGACAATTTTTTCACCAAATGCAACAGGAATAGAGGATACCCTTATCTCAACCTCTACCCCCTCTTTTTCAGTCTTTATACGGCCGTCCTGGGGTCTTCTTTTTTCTGCCATATCAAGACGGGAAAGGGTCTTTATCCTGCTTATCACAGCGTTGTGCACCTTTTTGGGAAGTTTAAAAACTGTATGGAGTACACCATCTATCCTTATCCTTACAAGGCTTGTCTCCCTCTTGGGTTCAATGTGAATATCACTTGCCTTCTGGTCAAAGGAATAGGAAAAAATATGATTCACAGCATTTACTATATGCTGATCAGTTGCCGGCAGTTCATCTGCGGATTTCAACCTGACATATTGTTCCAGATTTCCAAGATCAACTGACGCACCTGAAAACTGATCCTCAGCTGCTGTAATGGATTGCCGAAATCCAAAAAACTCATCAATGAGTTTAAGAATATCTGTTTTAGAACTTACAATGGGCTTTACCTTAAAATTTGAAACCCTTTGAACATCATCAAGAGCTTCATGATTAAATGGATTTGGCGTTGCAACCACAAGCCGCCCTGAATCCATCTCTAAAGGCAGAAGCAGATGTTTCATGGCAAATGTTCTTGGTATGATTTTTGTCACAAAATTCAGTTCAAGTTCCAAAGGATCAATTTTTTTATAAGCAAAACCCCAACCCACAGCAAGTGCTTGATAAAGAGTATCTTCATCAAGTTTTTTTAAAGGTACGTCCTCTCTTTTTAATTTTAAAGCAATAATAACATCCATAAAGGTGACAGATGTTTCAATCCTTTTTTTAGAGGTTTGCCTGCTCTGTTTTTCAGCCTTTTTTTTCTCCATGGCCTTTTTCAGGTTCTTTTGTCTTTTAAGAAGATCATCTGCCCTCTCTCTTGATATCAACCCTGAATGAACAAGTATCCGGCATATATTTTCCGGTGAGCCCTGATCTTTATATCTTTTCATAAACGCTCTCTTATATATTTCAAATTCATTTGCTCAAAATTAAATATTATGATATTTGATATCAATTATGACACAAATTATCAGCATATCCAACCAAAAGGGTGGAGTTGGCAAAACTACCACCGCAGTAAATCTCGCTGCTGCCCTTGCCATATCAGGTAAAAAGACACTGCTTGTGGACAGCGATCCCCAGGCAAATGCCACTTCTGCCTCGGGCATAGACAAGCCTTCTTTGAATCTTTCTCTTTACCACTGCCTGATAAAAGAGGCTGTCCCGGATGACATCATATATCCAACTGAAATAAAAAATCTCATGATAATACCTTCCAATGTAGAGCTCATAGGATTTGAAGTTGAAATGATGGGTGAAAAAGGAAGGGAAGAGGTACTTAAAAAAATGCTTGGAGGCATTAAAAAAAACTATGATTATATTATAATTGACTGTCCACCATCTCTATCTCTTTTAACATTAAATGCACTTACTGCAGCTGATTCTGTTTTAATACCCCTTCAAAGTGAATTCTTTGCATTGGAGGGGTTAGGGCAGCTCCTGGCAACAATAAAAAGAATCAAAAGTTCCCTTAATCCCAGTCTTAAAATAAAAGGGATTTTACTGACTATGTTTGATAAAAGAACCAACCTTGCAAGACAGGTTGTGGAAGATGCTGAAGACCATTTTAAGGATATGATATTTAAAACCAGAATCCCGAGAAACATCAAACTTGGAGAAGCACCAAGTTATGGTATGCCGGTTATTACCTACGATCGTTCCTCAAAAGGAGCACAAAGTTATCTTTCCCTTGCAAAGGAATTGCTTAAACGATGACACCAAAAAAGAAAAAAACAGGACTTGGCAGAGGTATTTCAGCTCTTATACCCGGCATTGAATCCATGGATGAAAATGCCGGAGATTTTTTCATGTGTAAAATTGAGGATATCACACCCAACAGATATCAGCCCCGCACCAGCTTTTCTGAAGAAGAGCTTAACAAACTTAAAGAGTCTATTATTGAACAGGGTATTCTCCAGCCTCTGCTGGTGAGAAAGCAGGATGATTCCTATGAACTTATAGCAGGAGAGCGAAGACTTCGGGCAGCAAAAAAAGCCGAGTTCAGCCATGTACCTGCACTTATCAAAAACCTTACCGATGAACAGATGCTTGAAGTCTCAATTATTGAAAATATCCAGCGGGAAAATTTAAACCCATTGGAAGAGGCTGAAGCATACCACAGACTCATCACTGAATTTCAATACACCCAGGCAAAGGTTGCAGAAAAAATAGGAAAAAGCCGTTCAGCCATTGCAAACTTCATTCGTCTTAAAACCCTGCCTGAAATCATCAGAAAAAGCCTGGCAGAAAAGCAGATCTCCATGGGACATGCAAGGGCATTGTTAGGTGCAGGTGCCATGGAAGATCAGATAAAAGCCTGGCACATTGTAACAGAAAAAGGACTTTCAGTAAGAGCCACTGAACAGCTTGTTCAAAGGATCAAATCCGAGCCTGAAAAGAAAAAACCGCAAATCTCCCCGGGGGAAGAAAAAAAACTTAAAGAGATCTGTTTCAATCTGACAGAAAAAATCCACTCAAAGGTAAAAATCAACAAAAATGGTGACAAGGGAAAACTCATGATAAGCTTTAAAAATCAGGCAGAGCTTGATCGAATTGTAGATCTCTTAAACTCTGCTCCATGAAAATAACAATTGCCAAAACAGCAGGATTCTGCATGGGTGTCCGCCGGGCTGTTGACATGGTACTTACGGCATCAAACAACAGAAAAGAGCCCATCTGCACCTATGGCCCCCTGATTCATAATCCCCAGGTACTTGCAATGCTTGAGGAAAAGGGAATACCCTGCATCAATGTAATTCCTGAACATGGAGAGGGCACAATTCTCATCAGGGCCCACGGAGTTCCACCCCAGGATGAATACGCCCTGGAACAGGCAGGATTCCACATTATTAATGCCACCTGCCCCAGGGTTATCAGAGTTCAGAGAATAATAAAAAAATATGCCCAGAAAGGGTATGCTGCAATAATTATCGGGGACAAAGATCACCCTGAAGTAAAAGGGCTCTTAGGGTATGCACCAGAGAGAGGATATACAGCATCCACAATTGAAGAGTTTAAAAAACTTCCACAATTTGAAAAAGCTGTAGTTGTTGCCCAGACCACCCAGAACACAGCCACGTACAATCAGATAAAAAACTGTGCTGAAAATGATCTTCCCCATTACCAGATATTTGACACAATCTGCGACTCCACTGAAAAACGTCAGGCAGAGGTTAGAAACATTGCAGAACAAAATGATGCAATTGTTGTTATTGGCGGGAAAAAAAGTGGTAACACCCAACGTCTCGCACAGATTGCAATAGAGACAGGAAAACCAACTTTTCACATTGAGGATATACTGGAACTTGACTTTAAAAAACTTGCCGGTGCAGAGTCTGTGGCAATTACTGCAGGCGCATCCACACCCAACTGGATAATTAACAAAACATGCAGAACAATTGAAGAGTCTATTCAAAGGAAAAAACTTTTTTCCTCTTCTGTTTTTTTTCAGATAAGGAAATTTCTGCTAAAAAGCAATCTTCTGCTCTCTTTGGGTGCAGGATGCCTTACCTATGCTTCTTCCATGCTCCAGGGCCTTGATCACAACATGACCCATGCACTTATTGCCATGTTATATATTCTTTCCATGCAGATCATTAACAATATCTTTACCATAAAATCTGATAAATACAACAATCCAGAGAGAGCACAGTTTTATCAGAAACACAACATTCTGCTCACTTTTATTGCTGGTGTCAGTGGTGCAGCAGGACTTTACATGGCTCTTTCATTAAATCTTTTTTCTTTTTTTGTTCTTATGGTAATGAGCATTTTAGGTCTTTCCTATAATCAGAAAATCATCCCGGAATTTATCAGCAAAAGCAAAAAAAGGCGGATAAAAGATATTCCAGGCTCAAAAACCATTCTCATTGCTGCTGCATGGGGAATAGTCACCTCCATACTTCCTGCTATTTCAGATCCCGGAGGAGTCTCATTTTTACCTGCTTCTATCTTTGCTGCCGGACTGGTATTTGCCAGAACAGCATTTTTTGATATTCTGGAAATACAGGGAGATAAAATAGCAGGCAAAGAGACACTTCCCATACTTATAGGCGAAAAAAAAAGTATAAAGCTGATCAAGCTGATTCTTGTCTCATTATCACTGTTACTTGTTTTCACAGCAGGTATGGGAATTGTTGACAAATGCGGTTTTCCCATTGCACTTGTCCCCATTTTGATGCTTTATTATATTCATCGCAATGAAAAAGGAGATATCCGGTCCGGTGCCAGGCTGGAATTCATTGTGGAATCCCATTTTATAATTGCAGGTGTATTGGCAGCAATAGGCTAACAAAAGGCAGCCCCAAAAAATGTCAGAAACTCAAAAAAATAGATATCCTTTTATTGCCAGACTGGCTTTAAAGCACTCTCTCATCCAGCAGGATGAGATTGAAAAGGCTGTTCAGGCCTGTGCCAATGAAAAAGATAATGAACAAGCCCTTAAAAAATATCTTCTTGAGAACAGACTCATCTCTGAACTGAATCTAAAACGAATTGCGGCGGCTGCAAAAACCATGGAGATGAGGCAGAAAGATATCAAATTTGGCACAATAGCTGTTCAAAAAGGATTTGTTACACAAACTATAATTGAATTGGCCCTGGATGAACAAAAAAAAATTCTTGCCAAAGATAAAAAGGCAATACTTATCGGAAACATATTGGTGGAGGCAGGCATGATCTCCATAACCCAGCGTGATAAAATATTAAAAGTGCAGAACAGACTTAAGAGATTAAATCAAAAAAAGCTGAGCCACAGCCCTTCCCATGAGAATAAAAAAGAGGCTCAAGTTATTGAGCAACAGGTTAGTAACCAAAAAAAACCGGTAACAGATAATGAGCCTCAAGACTCAGAAATATTTACCCGGGGGATCAAACTTGTAATACCAAAGGATACCCTGGCTGCTTATATCTCCAAAACAGAAGAGTTTGATGAAAATATCACTGTCCAGGAAATCAAACAGATACTTGAGGATAGATATATTGTCTTTGGAATTGTTGATAATTCCCTTATAACCGGATTTATCAATTCCAGCGGATTTAAAGCAAAACCCTTTAGAGTAGCAAAAGGCATTGCACCGGAACATGGTAAAGATGCAAAACTCCATTATTTTTTTGATACAGATCACCTCCAGGCAGGACAAATCAATGACAAAGGAGTAATTGACTTTAAAGAGAGGGGAAAAATCCCCCAGATTGAAGAGGGTTTTATCCTTGCAGAAAAAACACCGCTGAAAAAGGAACAACCAGGAAAAAACATATTTGGAGATCCTGTATCATTACCCTCTGCCAGGGATGTTAAAATCAAATACGGCAAAGGCACAAGACTTTCTAAAAACGGATTACAGATCATTGCCACGACAAATGGTCAGCCAAAACTTTCATGGTCGGGAATTTTTAGTGTGCTTGATGAATTTGTAACCAGAGGAGATGTGGACTATGAAACCGGACATATTGATTACCAGGGTAATATTAAAGTCAAGGGATGCATAAAAAACGGATTCAAGGTATGTGGAAACCATATCAGGGCCCAGGAGATAGATGGAGGCATTATCCATGCTGAAGGCGACTTGAGTATCTCAGATGGAATCAATGAAGCAGTTATATATGCCAAAGGAAATGTATGGGCAAAATATATCCATAAATCAAAAATTATCTGCATGGGAGATATTTATTGTACAAAAGAGATTGTGGAATCAAAGATTGAAAACAGTGGAGCCTGTGTTGTTAATAAAGGAAAGCTCATCCATTGTGATATTATCTCAAAAATGGGAGTTTATGCTAAAGACATAGGTTCAAAACTCTCAACTCCGTGTACAATAAAAACCGGAACTGATATTTTTGTGGTAAAAGAGCTTGCAAGACTAAAAGAACAGATATCTGATATAAAAAAGAACATTGTAAAAAATAAAGAAAAAAAACAGGAGCTTGAAGAGAAAAACACAGCAGAACAGGAAGAATCTGCAAAACTTGCCCATATCCAGGACAGATCACAGATAGAACAAAAAAATACCATCACAAAAATTGCATCCCTTGATAAAATTAGCCAGATTGAAAAAATCAAAGAGATGAAAGCCAAACTTCAACACCTGAAGCAAGGTGCTAAAAACGCTGAACAACAACTCAATACACGCTTTGATACCATAGACCTTTTAAGTAAGGAAATCAACCAGGTTGAGGAGACTATCCTGTTAAAACAGGAACTCCTTGAAGAACTTTTCTTTGAGAGAGGAACTATTAGTGAACTGGCAAAAAATAAACCAGGTGTTGCAATAATTGAAGCTTACGGCACTATAATGGAAGGAACATTAGTTGCAGGGAAACATTCAGAGACCAGAATTGAACGTAATTGTAAAAAGACACAAATCAAAGAGCTGATGTTCGGCAATCCTGACGGAAATCAGAAAGACAAATGGTGGGAAATGAGGATTGCAGCCAAATAAGGTCACGTCCCCTTTAACTCTTTCGCTTTAGTCCCCTTTAGCTTTATCTCTTGAGCTATTGAGAAGCGTTTTTATCTTTATATCTTTTTTTCCCCAAAGATCGTTTAACCAGGAACAAAAATCTGCCTTAAACTCAGAATTATTAAAATAATCCCCTGTTAACTCAGAAGTTACAGGAAAAACCTCCACATCAATAATAATATGTTTTACCCTGCCTGAAATAAAACCCCAGAATGTATCTGCTCCATCAGGATAGACAATAGTCACATTTACAAGTTTTTGAAACGATTCCCCCATTGCTCCAAGAACAAAGGCAATACCGCCGGCCCTTGGCTTAAGAAGATTATTAAACTGGGAACTCTGGGCTTTATGCTTTTCCTTTGTAAAACGTGTTCCCTCAACAAAATTCATAACTGCTACAGGCATGGTTTTAAATTTCTCACAGGCTTTTTTTGTGGTTTCAAGATCTTTTCCCCTAAGGTGGGGATATTTTTCAAGAAACTTTGTTGAATAACGCCTCATAAAAGGAAAATCAAGTGCCCACCAGGCAAGCCCGAGAAAAGGAACCCATATGAGTTCTTTTTTTAAAAAAAATTTCAACATGGGTATTTTTTTATTGAAAACCTTCTGAAGAACCAGAATATCAACCCAGGACTGGTGGTTGCAGAGGACAAGATACCAATTCTTCAGCTCAAGCTTCCCACGACCTGTAATTTCCCACTCAATGCGGTTAAAAAGATCTGAGGAAAATGAATTAATACTTATCCATAGGGTTGCAATAAAGACAAGTACCCTGTTGCACACCTCTGTAAAACATTTAACAGGGATTATAAGTTTTATAAAAGCCACAACAAAAATAATTAAACATAAAACAATGGTATTAACCAGATAAAGCAACAAAGAGAGAACACCTTTTACATATCCCGGAAGAAAATCAAGCATTATTTATCCTTTTAAGGGTCACTAAAATTAATAATTCCAATTCCACATAAAACCGCAACTGATATTGCTTGTCAACATTTTTTACTCTTCAATGTCAACATAAGTTAACACTCATTTTCTGCCACAGTTTTTCTCTCTAAAAAGTACACACCTGAAAGATCTATAATTTCGGCATGTTTCGTTTTTTTTAAGTACTCTCTGTTTCCAGGGCACGTTCCTTGCTATTTGATATATTTAAAGTTGATATACTGCGTCCGATAGGATCACAAAATAACATGTTATAACAATGACAGACTTATACATTAAGGAGGTGCCCATGCAAACTTTTTTTAATCTTATCCAGGAAGTGCAAAAAAAAGGCAGATGCCATCAATGCGGTGGATGTGTTACATTCTGCTCAGCCATCAACTATGGAGCTTTAAGCACTGATGATGATGGTAAACCTTATTATTCAGATATTGACAAATGTATTGAATGCGGACTTTGCTATATGATCTGCCCTGAAACCAACGAGCTTGATGAAGAGATAAAAAAACGAGCTGAATGGAGTGCTCCTTCAGGGAGAATAATTGGAACCTCCATTGCCCGGGCAAGGGATCTCATTGTAAGAGAACATGGAACCGATGGTGGTGTTGTAACAGCAATCCTGCTCTATCTTTTTGACACAGGAAGGATAAACGGGGCTATTGTATCAAAAAGCACAGGTGCAGGCCGCATACCCTGGCTTGCAAAAACAAGAGAAGAGATTATTGATGCTGCAGGAAGCCACTTTGACCATTCCCAGGGCATGGCAAACTTTGGTGATGAATATTCAACCTTTTCCCCCTCTGTCAATGCATTAAGCGAAATCAGAAAAGAGGGCCTTACCAGAATCGCATTTGTGGGCACACCCTGCCAGATAAACTCCATTAGAAAAATGCAGGCCCTTGGAATCGTGCCTGCTGATTCCATTGAGATATGCCTTGGTCTTTTCTGTTCAGGAAATTTTATCATGACAAAGGAGACTTTTAAAAAGGCAGAAGCACAATACAATATCAAATATGATGATATTGAAAAATTAAACATTAAGGATAACTTTGTTGTCAGACTTTCAACCGGTGAAAAAAAAGAACTGCCCTTAGAGGCCTTAGAGGAATTCAAACGAACTGCCTGTAAATACTGCAGTGACTTTTCAGCAGAATATGCAGACATATCATTTGGAGGCATTGGAGCTGAAGATGGCTGGACAACTGTTGTGACAAGATCACCAATTGGAAGAGCTGTTTTTGCAGCTGCTCTGGAAAATAACCTTGAAAACTATAAATATAAAGACAACCCAAAATACGCAACCAATGCTGAGGATAAAATGATACATGCAGCAAGGGCAAAAAAAGAGAATGCCGAAAAACAGCTTCAAGAGCTTGAAACTTTTGGAATAACTGTAATCAGTTGAAATATTAAAGCGACGGCAATTCCTCCCCTGGGCCTTCAGCTCAGGGGCGGAATTACCGATTTTCATCAGCCCTGACCTGGACAAGCCAGAACCAAAAAGAATTTATGATTCTCCTGCCAAAATAACACGAAAATCTTAGATAGAAACTAAATCCGTAACCCGCCTGAACGTTGAGTTCTTCCAGAAAAAGAACGTCCAATAATCCATCCTGCAAAAAGAACTCCTGCACCGGCAAGAAACCACTTGATAAACCCTGTTTTCATGAGTTGATTA